>DAIRFL010000026.1:0-14622 GCA_036795105.1 Flavobacteriaceae bacterium
ACACTGGAGGTTTATCCTCTTTTTGTTTGCCTTAGCAGTTGTGATGATTTACGCTGCTCATAGAGCTGATTCCAAAGTGCATCAAATTGCCTCGCTCAACACAAAGGTCAATGCGCTCAAGGGTCAATTTGTGGTGATGCGTACCAAGGTGCAGAAAATGCAATTGGAGTCTTCCGTAAAAGAAAAGGTGGCAGTAATAGGACTTGTTCCTCCCCAAACCCCACCAGTTAAAATAATTGTAAGTTCTAAGAACGATTAATGAGTGGCTCCAATCGAAATATGGTAATTCGGATTTATGTGGTGGTCGCTGGACTATTGCTGATTAGTGTTGGAGTGGTCTATCGTATGTTTAGTATTCAAATGGTTGAAGGGGAGCATTTTAAAAAAATGGCGGAACAGCGCACCGAGCGGATGTTTGTCATTGAGCCCAATCAGGGCAACCTCTATTCAGAAGACGGATCGCTTTTGGCTACTTCTGTTTCAAAATTTGAAATTCACTGGGATGCAGTGTCTGTTTCTAACGAGGATTTTAATCAACAGCTCCATGCCTTATCAGATTCCTTGTCGAATTTATTGGGTAAACCAGCTTCTCATTATATGCAAAAGCTTCGAAAGGCAAAGTACGACAAAAGTCGTTACGCTTTTATCGCCTCTGATTTGGACTACTATCAATACTTGAGAATTAAATCCTTTCCGCTCTTTGAAAAGGGGCCTTATAGAGGTGGAATTGTGGTCAGTCAAAAAACTGTTCGAGAGCATCCCCTTGGAAAAATAGCAGAGCGCTCCATCGGTTATGTGCTCAAAGATCCCGATGGTCATATTACCAGAGTTGGATTGGAAGGGGCCTTTTCTGAGTATTTAGCTGGTAAGGCTGGAAAGCGCTTAAAACAAAAAATTGCTAACGGTCAGTGGAAGCCTTTGGGAATGGCCAATATTGTGGAGCCTCAAGACGGTTACGATGTGGTTTCTACCATCGATGTGAATATTCAAGATGTAGCTCATTTTGAACTATTAAAACAATTGGAGTACTACGAGGCGGATCACGGTTCTGTAGTGGTGATGGAAACTGCTACAGGTGAAATCAAAGCGATCTCAAATCTGGGCAGAAATAGCGAAGGAAAGTATTACGAACGTCTCAACTATGCTGTTGGTGAATCTCATGAGCCTGGATCTACCTTTAAATTGATGTCTTTAATCGCTGCCTTAGAAGACAAGGTGGTCGATACCGCCACAGTAATTGACACTGGAAAGGGAACGTACAAGGTGTACAATGAAGTAGTGTCGGATTCTCGCCGAGGAGGATACGGTGAAATTTCAGTTGCAAAAGCCATGGAAGTTTCTTCCAATACCGCTTTTGCGAAAATGATTAATGAGAATTATAAGGAAGATCCTAATCGCTTTGTGAATCGCCTTCGAAATATGAACCTACACCAGCCACTCGGACTTTCGATTCGAGGGGAAGGGATGCCTGTGCTTCGATCTCCAGGTGATAAGGGATGGTCTGGTTTATCACTTGCTTGGATGTCACACGGATATGGTGTTTCCATGACACCTCTGCAAACCCTGAGTTTTTACAATGCCATTGCAAATGACGGTCAATTGGTAAAACCTCGACTCATCAAAGAAGTGAAGTCTTGGAATAAAACCGTCACCAAATTTGAAAAAGAGGTGATCAACCCATCGATTTGCTCTGAGGAAACCCTGGGCAAAGTGAGAGCCATTTTAAAAAATATCGTTGTCAGAGGAACGGGATCAGGTCTTTACGATCCAAAATTTTCTATGGCAGGTAAGACCGGTACGGCCCAAAAGGACTACGACAAAGGAGATGGGGCGCTTAAGTACGTCTCTTCATTTGTAGGATATTTTCCAGCTGAACAACCAAAGTATTCCTGTATTGTAGTTGTTCATCACCCTAATAAGGAACGCGGTTATTACGGAGCAGATGTATCGGGACCCGTTTTTAAAGCTATTGCACAAAAGATTTACTCCAAGACTATTTCAGAGGATGAGGTAGACTTAAATGTGGAGGCCTTGGTCTCAAAACCTCAAATAGAAACCAAAGAGGAATTAAGCACCATGCCTAATCTAAAAGGCTGGGCAGGAATGGATGCGGTTTACTATCTAGAAAATGCTGGGTTTAAAGTTGAGGTGGTTGGAAATGGAACGGTCAAAAGACAATCCGTTAGGGCGGGGAGAAGATTACAAAAAGGACAACATATCAGGATCGAATTACTGTGAAAAACTTAAAAGACATATTATTTGGAACCTCCATTGTATCGGTGATTGGAAGTACGGATTGCGATATCAGTACGCTGAGTTTTGATTCGAGAACAGTGGAAGATCAAAGTTGTTTTATTGCGATAAAGGGGCTTCAAGTCGATGGTCATGATTTTATTGACAAAGCGATTTCCAGTGGAGCAAGGGCAATTATCTGTGAGCAGTTACCCAATCCCAAAGCAGGGGTGAGCTATATTCAAGTAGCTAACTCATCCGAGGCACTAGCAGTGATGGCTTCTAATTATTACGATCAACCATCTAGAGATTTAAAGCTCATTGGAATCACTGGAACCAATGGAAAAACCACCATTGCTTCACTCTTATACGAGCTTTTTACTCAGGCAGGCTTTGGAGTAGGACTGCTTTCTACTATCAAAGTAATGGTGGGTAGAAAAGAATTTGCAAGTACGCATACCACAGCAGATTCGCTTACCATTAATAAGTATTTGCGCATGATGTGTGATGCTGGAATGGAGTATTGCTTTATGGAAGTGAGTTCTCATGGGATAGCACAATCGCGAACTCAGGGATTGAGATTTCACGGAGGTGTTTTTACCAATCTTACCCATGATCATTTAGATTATCACAAGAGTTTTGCAGACTATAGAGATGTCAAAAAACAATTCTTTGATCAGCTTTCACCTAAGGCATTTGCACTGACCAATATCGACGATAAGAACGGAAGTTTGATGTTGCAGAACACCAAAGCAAAACAGTATACCTACGCACTTAAATCGTACGCTGATTACAGAGCTCAGCAATTAGAGCACCACCTTGGAGGGCAACTCTTAAAAGTACAAGGTCAGGAAGTTTGGACGAAACTCATCGGTTCTTTTAACGCGTATAATATAGTAGCTATCTACGCTGTAGCGGAACTCTTGGGGATGGACCAATTAGAACTCTTACAAGGCATCAGTAAATTGGAATCGGTAAGTGGAAGATTTGAATATATGGTCTCTAAGTCCAATATCACAGCCATCGTCGACTACGCTCACACTCCCGATGCTTTGGAAAATGTACTCGATACCATAGGAGAGATACGAACCAAGAATGAACAGTTGATCACAGTCGTGGGTTGTGGAGGAGATCGAGATCAGGCAAAACGCCCCTTGATGGGAGCTCTTGCTGCAGCAAAAAGCGATCTTACCATTTTCACTAATGACAATCCTAGAACAGAGAATCCAGAGTCAATTTTAGAGGCTATGGAGGATGGTGTTTCTGCAGAGCACACAAGAAAAGTTTTGGTGATTGCTGACCGAAAGCAAGCGATTAAAACCGCTGTTCAAATGGCACAGTCAAACGATATCATCCTAGTCGCAGGAAAGGGTCATGAGGCCTACCAAGAAATAAATGGAACGCGTCATCCCTTTGACGATTACGAAATACTAAGTGATTTTTTAAAACCCCTAAAACAAAATTGATATGCTGTATTATCTCTTTGAATATTTAGAACAACAATACCAACTTCCCGGAGCCGGACTGTTTGGGTTTTTGAGTTTTAGGGCCGCTATGGCAACGATTAGCTCGCTGCTTATCGCTACTGTTTTTGGAAAACGAATCATCTTATACTTACAACGAAAGCAAATAGGGGAGTCCATCCGAGAATTAGGATTAGAAGGACAAACTCAAAAGGCAGGAACCCCTACAATGGGTGGGCTTATCATTATTCTAGCCACCATGGTTCCAGTGCTCTTGTTCGCAAAAATCAAGGAGATCTACATCATCTTGCTTATTGTAACAACTATATGGATGGGAATTATCGGCTTTATCGATGATTATATCAAAACCTTTAAAAAAGACAAGGAAGGTCTCAAGGGAATCTTTAAAATTGTAGGTCAGGTAATACTGGGTCTTATTGTAGGTGCAACCCTGTATTTTCATCCGGGAGTTACTTTAAAGTCAAATGAAGATTTGCAGCGCTCTCTAGTGGAGGAATCTTATGTGGCACCAGAACTCAAGTCTACAGCAACGACCATCCCTTTTGTAAAAAACAACGAATTAGATTACAGCGATTTTATCTCTTGGATTGGTGATGGTGCAGCGGATTACGCCTGGCTCATCTTTATACCGGTGGTCATCTTTATAGTAACAGCGGTTTCCAACGGAGCTAATCTCACCGATGGTATCGACGGATTGGCTGCTGGAACCTCAGCGATTATCGCTGCGACATTGGCCCTTTTTGCCTGGGTGTCGGGTAATATCATTTTCTCGGACTATCTCGATGTGATGTTTATCCCTAGAGCAGGTGAATTAGTAGTTTTTATCGGAGCCTTTTTAGGAGCACTTATAGGATTTTTGTGGTATAACGCCTATCCAGCACAGGTGTTTATGGGGGATACCGGATCGCTTACCATCGGTGGAATTATCGCAGTTATTGCACTTATTGTACGCAAGGAATTACTGATTCCATTGCTTTGTGGAATCTTCTTCGCTGAGTCACTTTCAGTTATGATTCAGGTGGGATATTTTAAATACACTAAGAAAAAATCAGGAGTGGGTAAACGCATTTTTGCAATGGCCCCTCTTCACCATCACTTCCAGAAAAAAGGGTATCACGAGAGTAAACTAGTAAGCCGTTTTTGGATTGTTGGAATCTTACTAGCAGTATTAACCCTTGTTACTTTAAAACTCAGGTAATGAAATCAGTTGTTGTATTAGGAGCAGGAGAAAGCGGTGTGGGAGCAGCCTTATTGGCAGCGACTCAGGGCTTCGCTGTATTTGTTTCCGATCGAGGAAGCATTGCACCTAACTACAAGCAGCAATTGGAGGATGAAAAAATTGATTTTGAAGAGGGAACTCACAGTTTCGATAAAATTTTAAGTGCCGATTTAATCGTAAAGAGCCCTGGAATTCCGGATTCAGTTCCTCTGATTCAAGAAGCTTTGGCCAAGGACATTACAATTTGGTCTGAGATTGAATTTGCAAGTCGTTATACGGATGCTTCACTTATTGGAATTACAGGATCCAATGGCAAAACCACTACGACCATGTTAACCTACCACCTTCTAAGCGAAGGAGGCTTAAGCGTGGGTATGGGAGGAAATATAGGTACTAGTTTTGCTTCACTGCTATTAAAAGATCCAAAACAATTTTACGTATTGGAACTCAGCAGTTTTCAGCTCGATGGAATAGAAAACTTTAGACCGCATATAGCGGTGATATGCAATATTACCCCCGATCACTTAGATCGATACAATTACGATTTTAACGCCTATATAGAATCGAAGTTTAGAATAACAAAAAATCAAACACCGGAAGATTACCTCATCTATGATGCCGATGATCCAGTCCTAGTGGACTATATCAATACCCATAAGATAAAGTCTCAATTAGTTCCATTTTCTATAAGTCAGCAATTGGATTACGGAGCCTATTTAGATCAAGAAAAACTACATATAAAAACCAATCAAAATACCTTAAGCATGAAAGTAGATACTTTAGCCTTAGAAGGCTTACACAATGTTAAAAACACCATGGCTGCATCAGCAGCTGCTTCGCTTCTCAATATTAGAAAGGAAAGCATACGCAACTCTGTACAACATTTTCAAGGAGCTGAACATCGTATGGAGAAGGTGTTAAAAATTAATCACGTCAACTATATCAACGATTCCAAGGCGACTAATGTCAATGCGACTTTTTACGCTTTAGAGAGTGTCAAATCTCCAATTGTTTGGATTGTTGGAGGGGTGGATAAGGGGAATGATTACGCCTCTCTAATGCCTCTTGTTCGCGAAAAAGTAAAAGCGATTATCTGTCTGGGAGAAGACAATGAAAAATTAAAAGCGGCCTTTGAAGGCATCGGTGAAATCTTCGTGGAAACCTATGCGATGAGTGAGGCTGTTAAAGTCGCTTATAAGATTGCAGAGCGTGGAGATTCAGTATTGCTCTCTCCAGCCTGTGCGAGTTTTGATCTCTTCGAGAATTACGAAGATCGCGGGAATCAATTTAAAGAAAACGTCAGAAATCTGTAAAAAGAATGGGTTCCATTTTAAAATATGTCTCAGGAGATAAGACCATATGGGCAATAGCAGCCCTCTTGGCCATTTACTCTTTTTTACCAGTCTACAGTTCCAGTTCTAATTTGGAATACGTAGTGGGTAATGGGACCGTTGGATACCACTTATTCAAGCACTTTTTCATGCTGGTGATTGGATTTGGTATTATGTTCTTGATTCACAAGATTCCAACTCATTATTTTAGTGGACTCTCACTTATTGCAATGCCTGTTGTGGTATTGCTGCTCATGTATACCCTAGCTCAGGGAAGTACCATCTCAGGAGCAAATGCATCTAGATGGATTCGCATTCCCTTATTAGGCTTCGGTTTTCAGACATCAACGCTGGCCTTAGTAGTAACCATGGTTTATGTGGCTCGTTATTTGAGTATTCTAAAAAAACAGGAAGAAAAGGTGCGATTTACTCAAACGATACTACCGCTATGGGTTCCAGTATTAATCGTAATAGGGCTTATTTTTCCTGCGAACTTTTCAACTGCAGCAATGTTGTTTTCACTTGTTTTAGTACTCTGTTTTGTCGGAGGCTACCCCATTAAATACCTCTTGGTAATTGTCTCTGCAGGAGTCTTGTTTGGTCTGCTTTTTATCACCACCGCTAAGGCTTTTCCAGATGCCTTCCCCAACAGGGTGGATACCTGGGTGAGTCGAATAGAGAATTTTGGAGCAGCAGAGGTTGATCCTCAAGCAAATTATCAGGTTGAACGAGCAAATATTGCCATTGCAAGTGGTGGACTCTTTGGTCTTGGAGCTGGTAAGAGTGTGATGAAGAACTTTCTGCCCCAATCGAGTTCTGACTTTATCTATGCGATTATTATTGAAGAATACGGACTCATAGGAGGGCTCTTATTGCTCCTGACTTATTTGTTGTTTCTCTTTAGAGTGATGGTTATTGCTCATAGAGCAGAGCGGAGCTTTTCAAAATTAGTGGTTCTCGGACTTGGAATTCCTTTTGTGTTCCAGGCATTGATCAATATGGGGGTAGCGGTTTCCCTACTTCCCGTAACGGGTCAAACCTTACCGCTGATCAGCAGTGGAGGGACCTCTATTTGGATGAATTGTATGGCGATAGGAATTATCCTTTCGGCCAGTGTTAAGGGAAGACCCTCAAAAGAAGTTTTAGAATCAGAAAAAAACCCATTAGAAATACTCAGTGAGCAATTATAAATTCATCATATCGGGAGGAGGAACAGGAGGTCATATCTATCCTGCAATTGCCATTGGAAAAGAACTGCAACGACAGTATCCCGATGCTGATTTCTTGTTTGTAGGAGCAAAGAACAAAATGGAAATGCAAAAGGTTCCCAAGGCTGGATTTAAAATAAAGGGATTGTGGATTGCAGGTCTTCAAAGACGTATCGGTTTTCATTTGCTCAGTTTTCCATTTAAACTCATCTGGTCTTTAGTTCAAGCGAGTTTTATTCTAATGAGCTACAAGCCTACACTCGTTATTGGAACTGGAGGATATGCTTCAGGTCCGCTCTTAAAAATGGCAGGACTCTTTGGTTATCCCTATCTCGTACAAGAACAAAATTCATATGCGGGTAAAACCAATGTGCTATTAGCAAAAAAAGCCAATCGAATCTGTGTGGCTTACGATCGTATGGATCGCTATTTTCCTGCCGATAAAATTGCTTTTACTGGAAATCCAGTACGAGAAGATCTGATCGGATCACTTCCAGATTCCAGCAGTGCTAAAAGTGCATTTGGTCTTAAGGATGAGCTCACACTTCTAGTATTAGGAGGTTCTCTTGGTGCTCGTAGAATTAATCAACTAATCGCAGCTCATATAGACTTCTTTAAAGAGAAAAAGCTACAACTGCTTTGGCAATGTGGTAGCTTGTATATCGAGCAGTATCACTCCTTTGAGCAAGAAGGGGTTCAGGTGCTTGACTTTATCGAACATATGCCACAGGCTTACGCAGCTGCAGATGTCATTATCTCCAGAGCAGGGGCAAGTACAGTATCCGAATTGTCCTTAGTTGGAAAACCAGTACTCTTTATTCCCTCTCCAAATGTGGCAGAAGATCATCAGACTAAAAATGCTCAATCTATTGTAGATCACCAAGCGGCACTTATGCTATCGGAGGCAGACTTGGAAACGCAATTCAAAAGTAAACTGACGAAGCTTATCAAAGATGAATCGCTTAGAAGTCGCTTGGGTATAAACATAAAGGGTTTATCTAAACCTCATGCTACAAAAGCTATTGTTCAAGAACTTAAAAAACTGATGAAGGAATGAGTCTAGATCGCTATACATCGGTGTTTTTTATAGGAATTGGAGGGATCGGAATGGCTGCACTAGTTGAATACTTCTTGTCTCAAAACAAATCGATTGGTGGCTATGATTTAACGCCATCCGACTTAACCAGGTCATTTGAAGAGCGTGGGGCACAGGTGCTTTACGATGAAGAACTCGAATTACTTTCTTCCAATTTTAAAGATTTAGAGCGCTGTTTGGTGGTATATACTCCAGCAGTGCCGAATACCAATGCCTGGATGAGCTACTTTAAAGACAGAGGATTTAAACTTTATAAGCGCTCTGAAATCTTGGGAATGATCACTGCCAGCACCAACTGTTTTGCGGTGGCTGGCACCCATGGGAAGACCACCACCTCATCGATCTTGGCTCATATTTTATCCTGCACCGATCTTGAATTTACAGCCTTCCTAGGGGGAATTTCCAATAATTTTAACTCCAATTACTACTCTAGTGGAACCAGGCACTCCGTGGTTGAGGCAGATGAATACGATCGCTCTTTTTTAAAACTGAGTCCTGATATTGCTTGTATCACATCTACAGATGCAGATCATTTAGACATCTACCATACTCCTGGAGCATTAAAACAAAGTTTTGTTGATTTTGCAAGGCTTCTCCCTCATAAAGATCAGCTTGTAGTCTGTAATCAATTTGAGTTTCCATTTGGTACAACCTATGGAGAAGGAGCTGCTGATTTTGAGATCGTCAATATGCGATTTGAAAAACTCAACTCCTATTTTGACTTGAAGGTAGCGGATACTTATTTTAAAAACATCTTACTGCCCATGCCAGGAAAGCACAATGTATACAATGCTGTAGCCGCCTTTGCAATGGCTTATTTGCAAGGGGTAGATTCCGATCAAATAATCCATGCTTTAAAAAGCTTTAAGGGAGTAGCGCGAAGATTTTCTATAGAATGTGATACAGCTGATTTTGTCTTTATAGATGATTACGCCCATCACCCTACAGCGATAAGCGCAGTGTACGAGGCTTTGGATGCAGCTTTTCCATCGAAGGAAAAAACCCTTGTGTTTCAGCCGCACCTCTTTACGAGAACTAAGGATTTTTTAGAAGATTTTGCTAGGAGTATTTCTCTCTTTGATTCGGTGATTCTCTTACCTATTTACCCTGCGAGAGAACTGCCAATTGAGGGAATCAATTCAGAAGTATTACTCGAAAAGATAAGGACAAAAGACAAGCATTTAGTAGAAAAAAGTCAACTGCTCGATTTTGTAAAAGAAAAATCACCAAAAATACTCATCACTCTTGGAGCAGGTGATATAAGACTAGAAGTTGAACCCTTAAAAAAGGCCTTATGTTGAGAAAAATATGGCTCGTTTTGCAATACGTATTACTGCTGGTAGCAGTATTGGGTTCTTATGCTTTTTCCAATTATAGAAATGAGCTTAAAAAACCAGAGGAACTTCAAATAATATTTGTGTCCAAAGAGAATTTATACATCGATGAAGCGATGGTTAATAAATTGTTAATACAAAATTTTGAAGGCTCGTTGAATCAGGCAAAAGAACGATTAGTTTTGAATAGACTTGAAACTATTTTGTCTGAAATCCCTTTAATAGAAAGCGCTCAGGTGTATCTTACTATAGATGGGGAGCTTAGGGCAAACATCGCACAAAGACAGCCCATTGCAAGGGTTGTTGGAACTAGCGATGTGTTTTATTTAGATCGTCTTTCTAAGCGGATGCCACTGTCGAATTTACATTCGGCCCGGGTCCCTTTAATAACTGGAAACAGCAGTGAAGAAGATTTAAATAACTGTTTTGAACTGTTGAATTTCATCGAAGATGATCCTTTTTTAAGGGATGATTTGGTCGGAATTCACATTGAAGGGAATCAGCGTTATTCGCTGCGATTAAGAGCTGAAAATTTTGAATTGTATTTGGGGTCCGTTGAGAAACTCCCTGTGAAAATTGCAAAATTGAAGGCCTTCTACAACAAAGCAAAAAAAGATAGTATTTGGTCTAAATACCGAAAAATAGATCTCTCGTTTGAGAATCAAATCATCGGTACAAAAAAGTAAACTATGAATCAGGAAAATTATTCGGTTGGATTAGATATTGGGACCACAAAGATTGTGGCCATTATCGGTCGTAAGAATGAGTATGGGAAAATAGAGGTGCTCGGTTTAGGACGCTCTAAGAGTTTAGGAGTGCACAGAGGAGTGGTCAATAATATCACTCAGACGATTCAATCGATTCAGCAGGCAGTTACTGAAGCTGAATCCGATGCTGGAACAAAAATTGAAAAGGTGGTTGTAGGAATTGCAGGTCAGCATATTAGATCCCTCCAACACTCAGACTATATTACAAGAGCCAATGCAGAAGAGGTAATTGATCAAGACGATTTAGACAAGCTCAATTCTCAGGTTTACAAATTAGTAATGCTTCCTGGAGAAGAAATTATCCACGTATTGCCACAGGAATACAAGGTGGATGGTCAGGCTGAAATTAGAGAACCTATCGGTATGTACGGAGGAAGATTAGAAGCAAATTTTCACGTGGTCGTCGGTCAGGTTTCTTCAATCAAGAATATTGGTCGCTGTGTCAAAAGTGCAGGGATTGATCTTGCGAATATCACCTTAGAGCCGGTAGCTTCTGCAGATGCAGTCTTATCACAAGAAGAGAAAGAAGCTGGTGTTGCCATGATTGATATCGGAGGTGGAACCACAGACTTAGCGATTTACAAAGATGGAATTATCAGGCATACAGCTGTGATTCCCTTTGGTGGAAATGTAATTACGGAAGATATCAAAGAAGGATGCTCGATCATTGAAAAACAAGCAGAGCTTCTCAAAATAAAATTTGGATCGGCTTGGCCAGGGGAAAATAAGGACAATGAAATTGTTTCTATACCTGGATTAAGAGGTAGAGAACCCAAAGAAATCACCCTTAAAAACCTCTCTAGAATTATCCATGCACGTGTGGTAGAGATTATTGAGCAGGTGTATGTGGAGATTAAGAATTACGGGCATGAGGATCAGAAAAAGAAACTCATTGCTGGCATCGTTCTCACAGGAGGGGGAAGTCAATTAAAGCATTTAAAGCAATTAGTAGAGTACATCACAGGAATGGATACCAGAGTAGGATTTCCAAATGAACATTTAGCAGGAGATTCTAGTGAAGAGGTGACCTCGCCGCTATACGCAACTGCTGTAGGACTACTGATGAACGCCATTGATAGTCAACCTAGAGTCCTGATAGATGAGCAGGATACCGAGCAGCAGGACGATCAGGGAGAAGATCAACAGAACACTGACAAACCGAAGGCTAAAAAGCCAAACTTTTTAGAACGATGGGCTGAGAAATTTATTGACTTTTTAGACGACGCAGAATAATAAACCAACTATACCAAAACACAAACCATGAGTACAGATTTCGAAGGAATTTCATTTGACTTACCAAAAAATCAATCCAATGTTATCAAGGTAATCGGTGTCGGGGGAGGTGGCTCCAATGCCATCAATCACATGTTTCAGTCAGGAATCAACGGTGTTGATTTCGTGGTCTGTAATACCGATTCACAAGCCCTTGAAAACAGCCCCGTTCCCAATAAAATTCAATTGGGAATTTCTCTTACCGAAGGATTAGGAGCCGGTGCCAATCCCGATGTAGGGGAGAAGGCGGCTATTGAATCTCAAGAAGAGGTAAAAGCGATGTTGGAAACCAATACCAAAATGGTCTTTATCACTGCTGGTATGGGAGGTGGTACCGGAACAGGTGCTGCTCCAATCATTGCACAACACGCTAGAGATTTAGATATTTTGACCGTTGGTATTGTTACAACTCCTTTTGTGTTTGAAGGAAAAATGCGTTCTGATCAGGCTCAGGTTGGTATAGAAAAGCTTCGATCAAATGTTGATTCACTCATTATTATCAACAACAACAAACTCAGAGAAGTCTATGGAAACCTCGGTTTTAAAGCTGGTTTTTCCAAGGCTGATGAGGTATTAGCAACTGCAGCAAAGGGAATTGCAGAAGTAATTACCCATCACTATACTCAGAATATTGACCTTAGAGATGCGAAGACAGTACTTGCAAAGAGCGGTACTGCCATTATGGGATCTTCTAAAGCGAGTGGAGAAGGTAGAGCTCAAATCGCTATAGATGGAGCCTTAGACTCTCCTCTATTAAACGACAATAAGATTACAGGAGCCAAAAACGTACTCCTTCTCATCGTATCCGGTACTTGTGAAATCACCATTGACGAAATTGGAGAAATCAACGATCATATTCAATCTCAGGCAGGACACTCTGCCAATATTATTATGGGTGTTGGTGAGGATGAAAGCTTAGGAGATGCAATATCGGTTACGGTAATTGCTACAGGTTTCAACGCAGAGCAACAAAATGAAATTGTCAACACTGAGACGAAAAAGATTATTCACACCCTTGAAGACGATCAAAAGGCTGCAATAGATTTAAGCGATAAGAACTATGGAACATTTGAGGCTGTCAAAGACATCGAATGTGAAGTTGAAGAAGTAAAGGCGGAGTCTGATGATGCAGTAGTTAGACATACCTTAGACATAGAAGAAGAACAGGAAAAAACCTCTTTAAATGAAGATGAATTAATTCCTACTTCTGATCTTATTAGAAACATAGAGGTGAGCTATGAGCGTGTAGACGCCTATGACCCTTCGCTTATGGAGATCGATGTCAATGATTTTGAAATCGTTGAAGCTGATCCTCAGATGCAAGATGTGGAAGTAGTAGAAGAGGAAGACGATCAAGAGCAAATGACAATGTTCTTTGATATGAGTATTGAAAACTCTAAGAAACAAGAAGCATCTCCTGAAAAAACTGTTCAGTACACCTTAGATGACGAAGACTACAATTGGGGTGCTATTAAAGAAATGGAAGTAGTTGATGAAATTGAAGTCGTTGCTGATACCGCTGATGAGACTTCAAAAAAGCGATACGATCTCGACGATTATGTGGAGTTAGAAAAGCGTTTTGAAAAAGCTACAGCTGATTCTTCCCTTCAAAAGCAAGAAGAAGCTGCTCTTGAAGAGGTGGTTACAGAAGAGGAGCTCGTATTTGAAAAGAAAGTAGTAGAAGCTGCTCCTGTAAAGGAAACAGCTCCAACGGAGATCGATCCTATGGAAAGTCCTATTAAAGACTTATTAAAAAACCGTGTTGAAGAGCGCAAGCGTACGCTGAAGGACTTTAATCACAAATTCCAGAACAATCCCAACCGTATCGATGAAATCGAAAAGGAGCCGGCCTATAAAAGACAGGGAGTAAAGCTCTCTGAAATTGAAGATGAGACTCAGGTGTCGAGAACGAGCCTTAGCAATGATGCTAATGACGATCAGCAGCTCCGATCTAATAATTCATTCCTACATGACAATGTGGATTAATTATAGCAACTAAACTAAAATAGAAAAGCACCTCATAAAGGTGCTTTTTTTATCTATTTAATTTCTGTGACTGCGGAAGGATTCGAACCCTCAACCCTCAGAGCCGAAATCTGATATTCTATCCAGTTGAACTACGCAGCCAATGTTTTATGATAATAGCTCCTTAACTACAGTTGAGATAGTCTTACCATCTGATTGCCCTGCTAATTCTTTAGAGGCCATTCCCATGACTTTACCCATATCTTGCATGCTTGTAGCGCCAACTTTTGAAATTATTTGTTGTACGGCAGCTTTTACATCTTCAACTGAGAGTTGTTTAGGTAAGAATTGCTCAATAACAGCTGCCTCATCTAATTCAGGTTGCATTAGATCCTCTCTTCCTTGTTCTTTGTATAAAGCAGCAGAATCTTTGCGTTGTTTAACTAATTTTTGAAGAAGTTTTAGTTCTGCATCTGCTGTGAGGTCTCCATTTCCTGAAGTCTGTTCTAAAAGTATCGCAGATTTAACTGCTCGTAAAGCTTGAAGTGCTAAGGTATTTTTAGCTTTCATAGCTTCTTTCATTTGACTCATCACTTGATCCTGTAAGCTCATAATAGTAGTTTTAAGTCTACGAAAGTAAACAATGATCTATTGAAATGAAAGTCTAATCGAGGAGTATTTTGTGTATTAAAGGGTTTATTTACTATGTTTAAC
>DAIRFL010000250.1:0-2479 GCA_036795105.1 Flavobacteriaceae bacterium
AAGATAGGATTTGTTGATTCTAGAACGCTATTCAAATTGCTCTTGATTTTACAATAAATAATCTATTCCATGAGCAAATTCAGATTTTGATTCAACAACTTCAATACCCCCGAGTTTTACTAAATCAATAACCTCTTTGAATTTTGAATACTGTGGGCCAATGAGTATGGGAATCCCAAACACGGCAGCTTCCAAAGTGTTGTGAAGTCCTGTTTTAAACCCTCCTCCTATATAGGCGATATCTCCGTGAGCATAGGCTTTGGTAAGCAGCCCTATCGTATCTAAGATAAACACATCTGCATCCATCGTTTTTTGAAGGTGCATCTTAGAGAATCGCATGCATTTTTTGTCTATTTGACGCTCTAAATCTTCGATATGTTCCTGATCAATTTTATGAGGAGCAATGATAAACTTGAGATCTCTTTTAGTCTGATTGATATAGGGAATATATACAGCTTCGTCTTCAGGCCAAGAACTGCCGAAGATAATACAAGTAGTATCTTTTTTAAACTCATCTAAATAAGAAAGGTGATTGGATTTTGCTAATATTCGCTGTACTCTATCAAATCTCGTATCACCTCCAACACTAGCCGTTCTGTAGTGTATATTATTGAGTAATTGAAGACTCTTTTCATCCTGAGTAAAGATGTAATCAAACTTCTTTAGACTTCTTCTAAAGAATCCTCCATACCATTTGAAATAGATTTGAGAGGGTCTAAATATGGCTGATACTAAAAGTGATGGAATCATATTTTTTTGAATGACTCTCAGAAAATTAGGCCATATCTCATATTTGATAAATACTACTGCTGTCGGTTGAGCAGCTGCAATAAATCTCCTTGCATTCTTCCTGGTATCAATTGGTAAGTAGACTAAAATGTCAGCCTTCTTTTTTGATTTGATTACCTGATATGCTGAAGGAGAGAAGACGCTCAACAAGACTTGAGCCTCTGGGTGCATTCTCTTAAATGCTTTAATCACGGGTCTGCCTTGTTCGTATTCTCCAAGTGATGCGACGTGAACCCACAACAACTTCTTATTTAAATCCCTCAGTCCTGAGATATGTGTATAAACTTCTTTTCTCCCTTTGACAAACAAATTGAGTTTTGGGTTCCAAAATGAAGCAATATGGATCCCCAATTTACCTAAGTGTACAAAAAAGTTGTATAAGAAATTCAAAAGTTTTCTTTTGAGCAAAATTACACTTCTTTGAGTAATTGCCTCCTATTTTTCGTAATTTTGTGCTTTTAAATTAGACAAGTGAAAAAGATACAGATGGTTGACCTTCAAGGTCAGTACGAGGAGATAAAGGATGAAGTAAATCATTCTTTTGAATCAGTTTTAAATAGTGCTGCATTTATCAACGGTCCTGAAGTACAAAACTTTAGTGAGAATTTGCAACAGTACTTAGGAGTAAAGCACGTAATTCCCTGTGCCAATGGAACAGATGCTTTACAGATTGCAATGATGGGATTGGGTCTTCAAGCTGGAGATGAAATAATCACTGCGGATTTTACCTTTGCGGCCACCGTAGAGGTCATTGCTCTTTTAAATCTTACTCCCGTACTTGTCGATGTATTGGAAGACAGTTTTACTTTAGACCCCAAGGCGGTGGAGGCTGCAATTACTCCTAAGACGAAAGCAATTGTACCTGTTCATCTCTTTGGACAATGTGCTGATATGGAAGCTTTAGAAGCCATTGCAAAAAAACACAATCTCTATATCATAGAAGATAATGCACAGGCAATTGGAGCTAATTACACCTATAGTGATGGCACTAAAAAAATGGCAGGAACTATGGGAACTGTTGGCTGTACTTCTTTTTTTCCTTCTAAGAATTTAGGATGCTATGGAGATGGAGGAGCTCTATTTACCAATGATGATCAACTCGCTCATCAATTAAAAGGAATAGTCAATCACGGAATGTACAGGCGTTATTATCACGATGTGGTAGGTGTGAATTCGAGATTGGATTCTCTTCAAGCAGCAGTACTCAATGCTAAACTTCCTCGTTTGGATCAATACAACAGTAAGCGAAGAGCTGCAGCAATTGCCTACAATAAAGCCTTTGAGAATCACCCAGATCTAGTCTTGCCTGTAATGGCAAAACACTGTGGAGCCTTAGACCCAGAAAACCAAGGCCATGTATTTCATCAATACACTCTTAGAATTTTAAACTCAAAACGAGATGCCTTAGCCAGTCATCTTCAAGAACAGGGGATCCCATTTGGAATCTACTATCCAGTACCCCTTCACTTACAGAAAGCATATACTGATTCGAGATATAAGGAGGAAGATTTTAAAGTGACTAATTTACTTTGTGAGCAGGTGCTTTCCCTCCCAATGCACACTGAGCTGGATTCAGAACAAATAAAATTTATAAGCGATACCATTTTGAAATTCTTATCTTAGGTCCTCTAAACCAAATGATAAGAAATTATAAAAATGAGAACTCCTTTATTATTAGTGATTTTTGCTC
>DAIRFL010000251.1:0-2464 GCA_036795105.1 Flavobacteriaceae bacterium
GTTTTTAATTTTATTTTGACACCAAAAGAAAAGGCTGAGAATCAACTCAGCCTTTTTTGTTTGTGAATTATTAACTATTAATGTCCGTATTTTTTAACACGTTCATCCTGAATAATTCCTGACCAATTCAATCCAAAAGCGAAGTCGTATTTATTGCCCTCTGAATCTACATAAGGCTCCATGTCGTTTGGTACATCTTCCAATTGCTTTTCTACAGTTGCCATGTCTTTTGGCATCTGAAGGGGGAGTAATCCTGATGGTTCATAAGCTCCACTCACAATAGCACTAATCGCAGAATTAGAGACTCCAAATTCTACCAAGATACCGTCAACCTTTTCTTCAATAGCGGTAAATACCATTGGATTTGAAGCAGAAACCACTAATATAATTGGTTTGTCACCCATAGCTTCTCGAGTATCGTCGATCGTTTTTAGATCGGGATAGGAGTTGGATTTCGAAGACTTTCCTTTATAGGTTCGGTTGTCAATTGTTGGATCGACTACAGGATCTCCAGCAGCTATTGATGCTGCTCTCGCTTCAGTAGCCGTATAATCTTCTAATTGTAAGCTAATTGGGACATATCCATTTCCTCCTGACTCTCTGTCGGCTCTCGAATACCCATTACTGTAGGGGCTTTTTATAAAGATCATGGCGAAGTCAGCTTCCCCAGGGGTGTCAACGATATCGTATTTTTTTGAAATTATCGCTCTGTTGACAGGGTCCACTTCTTGAGGAGGAACTGCTTGCCCAAAAAAGTTTACAGAAGCAGGTACTTGTCTTATTGGGATATAAACCTTTTTACGCCCTTTAATAGGCAGTACTTGGTTTTTGTTTTTTAGCATAACCACTGATTTGAGCTGTGCTTCATACCCTGCTTTCATAAAGGCTGCTTTTCCGACTGTGGCAACTGAATTTTCAATTGACAAATAAGGGTTTTCAAACAATCCAGTATTGAAGATATTTCTCAATAATCGTACAGCTGATTTCTCAATGCGAGTTCTAGCAGCTTTTTCTCCATACTTTTCGGCATACATTTTAAATGCTTCAAGAACAGGTCCAGCATCGTTATTCCCACCGAATTGATCTAGTCCAGCTTCGATTACTTTAAAGTGACGCTCAGCTATTGAAAGCGTTTCAACTCCCCATGATTTACCAGCAAACACATCTGGTCTTGCTCCTTCATCACCTGTAATGAGCCAATCCGTACAAACAACTCCATCGTAACCGTATTTATTTCTAAGTAAATCAGTAATGATGTATTTGCTAAATCCATTCCCTACATTTTCACCGTATTTAGTGTCTTGATTATAAGAGATGGTATAGTAGGGCATCACGGCAGCAGCTTTCTTTGTTTTGCCATTTAATTTAAAGGCTCCTTCAGTAAATACTTTTGTATGCGTTTCAAATTGATTTCCAGGATATACAGCAAACTTTCCATAGGCAAAGTGACCGTCTCTACCTCCTTCTTCTGGACCGCCACTTGGCCAGTGTTTTACCATGGCATTTACAGACTGTGCTCCCCAACCATCAGCGTTTTCATTTCCAGTAGCACTACTTTGAAACCCATCTATATAAGCTCTTGCCATATCGGTAGCAAGGGCAGGGTCTCCTCCAAAGGTTCCTTAAAATCGATTCCAACGAGGTTCTGTTGCTAAGTCTATTTGAGGAGATAGTGCTGTTGTCACTCCTAAGGCTCGGTATTCTTGAGATGCAATTCTTCCGAACTGTTCAGTAATTGAAGGATCAAAGGTTGCAGATAAACCAATTTCTTCTGGCCATTGAGAAATGGTACCTCCAGAACCCGCATTGTATTCAGCATCGGAGCGAGCACCATTTCTGGGGTCTGATGAATTGTTGGAGGGAATCCCCAATCCTAAACCTTCAACATGAGTTTGTACCTTATTGTTCCACTCAGCCGCAACTGCTGGAGATTCAACCCCTACGACAAGAACATGTCGAAGATTGTCTTCAGTTAGAAATTTCTTTTGTTGATCGGTTAAATCAGAAGCTTTTGCTCCAGATTCCTCAAAAGTTTTACCGTTGTATGTTCCTCTAAAATAACCCGCTGAACCCGCTGGAACATTTTGATGTCCAGAATAGAGCATAAGTCCAGCAATATGTTCTTCACTCATCTTAGAGGCTAAGTCTTGAGCTCTTTCTTCAACTGAAAGTCTCCAATCTTCATAAGGGTCTAGACTTCCGTTTTTGTTTAAGTCTTTAAAGGGCAATTGATCTACAACTAAAATAGTAACTCCTGAATTGTTGGAATAACCCAGTACAGGCCCCTCTTCAATGGTAATTAATTTGATTTCTTCATTTAGATCAGCTTGTGACCATTGAGGTTGTTGGTTGCAGGAACTCGTAAATAGAACTACTGCTCCTACAAAAAAGTAAATAGGTTTCATGAAATTTAAGTTTAGGTGCTATAAAGTTAGTAAAAACCAATAGTTTAAAGATTATATTG
>DAIRFL010000252.1:0-2421 GCA_036795105.1 Flavobacteriaceae bacterium
GAGGAATATACAATCGAAGAAAATTGTTCACATGGCAAAAATCAGTCTGTTATTTTGAGAATTCCGCCATTGAGTACACAAGTATATCAAGTTTTATAAGCATTTCTTGCTCACCAACTTAAACTTGGTTTTATTTGCCGTCCCAGAACTAAACTTAAATAAATGATTACAAATACTGAATTAGAGTATAAGGGAAATCTATTTCCCACTGCATATAAATCCCACACTAAAAAATCAAATGTCGTAGAGTTTGAATCTCAAAATGGAGTACTGATGCAAGTACACGTTTTAAGAGATGATTTACTGCGTTTTAGATGTGCTCCAGAAGGGTTTTTTGCAAAGGATTTTTCCTATGCAATTGATCAAAAACAAGAGCATGGATACAATACTTTGGACCTCAGTGAAAATGATAGCGATATCATTATAACTACTGAGAAAATCATCTGTAAAGTTTCTAAGGCAGATCTTCGAGTGGGACTCTACGATTTAGAAGGCAATGTCATTCTCGAAGATGAACTAGGCTTTCATTGGGAAGAGAGTTTTGAGTACGGAGGAAACTTTGTAAAGATGAGTAAGTCCTCTAGGGATGGAGAAAACTTCTACGGATTAGGAGATAAGCCTACCAACTTTAACCTCAAAGGAAAACGCACCTCAAACTGGAATACGGATCAATACGCCTATGGTAAAGACACAGAAGAACTCTATAAAGACGTTCCTTTCTATGTTGGTCTTCACGATAAAATGGCTTATGGGATCTTTTTTGACAATACTTTTAAGACTCATTTTGACTTCTGTCACGAACGTAGAAATGTGATGAGTTTTTGGGCTGATGGAGGAGAGATGAATTACTACTTCTTCTACGGTCCTGAAATGTCTAAAGTTGTAAAAGCCTATTCAGATCTTACTGGAAAACCAGAGCTTCCACCGATGTGGGCAATGGGATATCACCAGTGTAAATGGAGTTATTATCCAGAGAGTCGCGTTAGAGAAATTACCTCTAAATTTAGAGAGTTGTCGTTCCCATGTGATGCCATTTATTTGGATATCGATTATATGGATGGCTTTAGATGTTTTACTTGGAATAAAGAATACTTTCCGAACCCTAAACAGATGATCGATGATTTTAATGAGCAAGGGTTTAAAACAGTTGCCATCATTGATCCAGGGATTAAAATTGATCGCGACAATGAAGTTTTTCAAGAAGCATTAGAAAAAGATTACTTCTGCAAACGAGCTGATGGTTCGTATATGAAGGGAAAGGTTTGGCCTGGAGAGTGTTATTTTCCTGATTTTACCAATCCTGAAGTACGTGAATGGTGGGCTAGTTTGTACAAAGGACTCATTGAAGAGGACGGAGTTCACGGTGTTTGGAACGATATGAACGAACCTGCGGTGATGGAAGTTCCTGGAAAGACCTTCCCAAATGATGTGAGACACAGTTATGACGGCAACTATTGCAGTCACAGAAAAGCACACAATGTCTATGGAATGCAGATGGCAAGAGCCACCTATCACGGAGTAAAGAGACACGCTGCCCCCAAACGTCCCTTTGTAATTACAAGAGCCACCTACTCAGGAGGACAACGTTATACTTCTTCTTGGACTGGAGATAATGTAGCTACTTGGGAACACTTATGGCTTGCAAATATTCAAGTTCAACGAATGTCACTCTCTGGAATGGGATTTGTAGGAACGGATATTGGAGGTTTTGCTGAACAACCTAGTGGAGAACTATTTACAAGATGGGTTCAGTTAGGAGTCTTCCATCCTTTTACAAGAGTTCACTCCTCTGGTCATCACGGAGATCAAGAGCCTTGGTCTTTTGATCAGGAGGTATTAGAGATTACCAAAAAATTTGTGGAATTGCGTTACCAATTACTTCCATACATTTATACGATGTACTATAAATACACCACTCAGGGTGATCCAATGATCAAGCCCCTAGTGTATTTTGACCAAGAAGATCACCACACCCACTACCGATCGGACGAATTTATATTTGGTGATCAAATTTTAGTATGCCCAGTTCAAGAACCAAATGCTCAAGGAAGACGTATGTATATGCCTAGAGGGAATTGGTACAATATGTGGACACAAGAATTTGTAGAGGGAGGAAAAGAACTATGGGTTAATGCGCCATTGGATTCCATGCCTGTATTTGTAAAAGAAGGATCGGTAATTCCAAAATATCCTGTACAGCAATATGTAGACGAGCAAAAAATCGAAACTCTTGAACTTGATGTGTATTACAAAAAGGGAAGAGAACGCTCATCAATCTATGAAGATGCACACGATGGGTATGATTACAAAAGAGGGAAATACATCCTTAAAAAGATCAAATTTTACGGAAAAGAAAAAGAAGTACTCATCGATCAATTTAGAGATGGTCGTTATGAAACTACCTATAATAAGGTTCAATTA
>DAIRFL010000253.1:0-2408 GCA_036795105.1 Flavobacteriaceae bacterium
CTCATAGAGAGCTTGAGTTAGCAAAAGAGCAATATGAAAAAACAAGAAAAAGCCTGACCGATGATATTGAGAGCCTCGCCGAACAGCACGATAAGCTCGAAAAGGAAGAGAAAGCGATTATTTCTATTCTTGAATCTATAGAATTACATACACAAAAGATTCCTATTGGTCACCAGCCAATCCAATTAGATGAATCATTCCCATTAGAATTACTGATTGAATCTTCGAAAGAATGCTTGAGTTCAATTAATAAACTTAGACATAAAATCAGTTCTGCTGTTAAGAAAGTTGGCGACATACTGCTGAGTACAGGCAGTACCAACAATAAGGTATTACATATCTGGAAAAACATGGAAGAGCAACGTATAGCGCTGTCTCCTCATGATAAATTTTCGGAAGAATTTCATATTGAAAGTGTTACTGATGTAAAGAGGCTAATTGAAGAGTCGATACCAGACATCAAAGTAGTAATACTAGAGTCAATAAAAACTGTGGGTGCAAGGTACATACGCTTTTATCAAGCTCTCGATGGCCTAAAAAGAAAAGTTAAAAATGTTTCTTCGAAGCTGGTTAAAGAGATTAACACTTCAAATAACTTTAATGCATTAGACAATATTAGAGTGGAGTTGGTATCCAAAGTCGATGAGTTTGACCTTTGGGGAGATCTCAGGAGCTTCAATAGTGCTTGGAATAAATGGGGAGAAACAGGAAGAGAAAGCTTACCTGAAAAAGAGTTCATTGTGGCATTTTCCAATGTAATAGCGGAGCTAAAACAAAGCAAAATTTCTAGCTCAATAGACTCATTGGTAGATATTGACATCTCTATGACGGAAAATGGTCGACCTGTAAATATCAGAACAGACGCAGATCTTAAGAATATAAGCAGTACCGGTATATCCAAACTAGCAGTGATTGTAGTTTTCTGTGGAATGACTCGTTATTTATGTAAGGACAGAAACATTACCATTCATTGGCCTTTAGATGAGCTTGGAGAATTGTCAGATGAAAATGTGATGCTTTTATTTGATTTCATGGATCAGAATAACATCTCATTGTTTTGTGCCCAACCTAATCCTTCAGTTGTTCTTCTCAGATATTTTTCTACTAAAAATCATGTGGATAAAAATCTTGGAATTAAGAAATATGTATCTAACGAAGCTAAGAAAAAGAATCCGCTTAAATCTAAGCTATTAGCTGAAAAAGAACAGGAGCAAGCTAATGTCTAGTCGCTTTGAGAACTGCGTAGAGGAGCTTCTGAGTCAAAATATTATTTGTGAAGTCACGAATCCAGAGGGCTTCGCTTATTTAGATAATTCGGGACATGAAGAAAGCATTAATAATTTTCTCCATAGAATAGGTCGAAAGGTAGTTAGAACTAGAGATAAGAAAGGTTTTTACTGTGTATTTAGTTCCATTGAAGAAACAAAAAAGAGAAATGCAGTCGAACGACATTTTGAAAATGTCATCGTAAATTTGGAAGGCCTAATCAATTGGCTAAGGCTCGTCAGAAATGCTGGTAATGAGTCTAGGCCAATTGAAGCAGGAATGAGGTTACATGAATCCGAATTGTTGTCAGCAATAGAGGAATCCTCTTCTCTTAACTTGCAGTTGGACAATATTGCTCATCAATTTAATCGAGCGCAGAAATCTACAGAGGTGAAGTCAAAGCTACGTTCTATTTTAAACTTCTTAGAAAATGAAAAGTACTTCACTAGCATTGGTAATACTGGTTCAGTGTATATAGCTACTGCAAAGTGGTCACTGATTTATGATCAGCTAGAGTTTATTCGAATGTATGACGGCTTCGAGGAGGAAGAACCTGTAGAGCAACAAACGGAGTTGTTTTAATGGGAAGAAAAGAAGATTCAAAGGCTGCAATTCGAGCTCTTAATAAACACGTAGAGATCGTAGATGAGTCTTGTTATGTCGCTAGAGGGCAAATTGAAGATTCACCAGAAAATGAGAAGGTTATTGACTCTCTTCGCAAAAATAGACTGGCTTATTATTTGGATGAGTCCCTAGGAGTACAGCTCCATAGTAAAGTTCGCGGTTTACTCGATCATGTGACTAGTAGGTACCGCTTTAGAGAGAGGCATGGTGCTTTTTCTGGATTAATTGATGACTTAGAAAATTCAATTCAAAGCTATAAACAAGCAAAGTCACGTCGATTTAATGATGGAGAAAGATTCTTTGATGAGACAAGAGAAATCGTCATGGAACTCATGGACACACTCACTGAGACAGTAAATATGTTCCATCACGTTATTGGTGACGAATTTAGCGTGGCATTTGATATCGATGAAAAAATAAAACTTACTACGAGATGTAAGGACGAAATTACTAAACTAAACCTAGTATTTGCTCAACTGAGTGTTGAGAAAATGAGTGATTGGGTTGGACTAGATCTC
>DAIRFL010000254.1:0-2400 GCA_036795105.1 Flavobacteriaceae bacterium
CTTCTAATGTTTTAAAAGCAGTACCGGACAAAGAATCAGATTTGTTAGATCGCCTAGCGGTTAAAGCTTCTGAAAAAGTAGGGTCATTTTATCAGGAATCACTTCAATACCCTTCTTTAAACATCAGAGGAATGGCATCCGCTTGGGTGGGAGACGATGCTCGAACAATAGTACCTGCAACTGCCACTGCAGAACTAGATCTTCGATTAGTCGTAGAAAGTGACGGAAGAAGGCTTAAAAAATTGGTCAGAGATCATATTGCAAAACTAGGGTACCACATTGTAGAGAAGGAGCCTACTGATCAAGATCGAAAAGCGTTTTCCAATATTGTAAAAGTAGAAGAAGGAGGAGTGATGGATGCTTTTAGAACGGATATCAACCATCCTTTTGGTATGAAATTAGTGGAGTTGATGAGCAAAACTTTTAACAAAGAGGTCGTTCAAATTAGAACCATGGGAGGTACTGTTCCTATTGCGCCTTTTGTCAACAAAATGAAGTTACCCGCTTTTATTCTTCCTACTGTAAATGCAGACAACAATCAACACGCTCCAAATGAGAACCTAAAGATTGGACAAATCGATTATGGTATTCGTTTATTTTACGCGCTCTTTAGCCAGAATTAAGAACGTATTCCCTTAATAAAATTAGGAATTCCATCGATTCCATTCTCAGTAATGGAATTGATAAAGGCAGTTCCTATAATTGCTCCTGAAGTATAGTTTGTCGCTTGTTCAAATGTTTGTTGATCTTTAATTCCAAATCCTACAATTAGCGGGTTTTTGAGATCCATTTCAGCAATTCTTTTAAAATAAGCCTCTTGATCAGGTCCAAAACCGGATTGACTTCCTGTTACTGATGCAGTACTCACTAGGTATATAAAAGCGTTGGAAGCATCGTCTATCGCTCTGATTCGCTCCTCAGATGTTTGAGGAGTAATCAAGAAAATATTTGCGAGATTGTAGTTCTCAAAAATAGAAGCGTAATGCTGTTGGTATTCTTCGAGTGGAAGATCTGGAAGGATTAATCCATCGATTCCTATCTCATTACATTTTTTGCAAAAAGCTTCCACACCATACTGCATTACAGGATTAAAATAGCCCATGATAATTAGAGGGATTTCTACTTCCTTGCGAATGTCTTTGAGTTGTTCAAAGAGGACTTCGGAACTCATACCGTTTTGTAAAGCCACCGTTGAACTCTCTTGAATAACGGGTCCATCTGCTAATGGGTCTGAGAATGGAAGTCCTATTTCTAAAAGATCAACTCCTTGTTGTGAAAGTGTTTTTATAAGGGTAGCCGTATCCTCTTTGTTAGGATAACCAGCAGTAAAATAGATGGAAAGTATTTTCTTTTTAGAATCAAATAATTGTTTTATTCGGTTCATATCCTTGCTTTTTAAAAATTAAAATATTCGATATAGTTCGCTAAATCTTTGTCTCCTCTTCCAGATAAATTGATAACGACTAATTCGTCTTTAGAAAATGTTCTGTGATCTAATGCTGCCAAGGCATGAGAAGATTCAATCGCCGGAATAATTCCTTCGAGTTTACAGAGTTCTAATCCAGCTTGCATCGCCTGGTCGTCAGTGGCCGATATGAATTCAGCTCTTTTTGAGCGGTATAGATTGGCGTGCATCGGACCAACACCAGGATAATCTAGTCCAGCAGAAATTGAATAAGGCTCGGTAATCTGACCGTCCTTCGATTGCATGAGCAGTGTTTTAGATCCATGTATAATCCCTTCTTTTCCCAGTACCGAGGTCGCTGCGCTTTCCCCTGAATGTATTCCCTTACCTGCAGCCTCTACGGCGATGATATTGACTTCTGGTCGATCTAAATAATGGTAGTATGCTCCTGCAGCATTGGATCCACCACCTACACAGGCAATCACGTGATCAGGATAGTCTCTTCCTTCTTTTTCTAAGAGTTGAGTCTTAATTTCAGCGGAGATCACCGATTGAAAACGAGCCACCATATCGGGATAAGGATGGGGACCAACCACCGATCCAATGATATAATGAGTGTCTACAGGATTGTTAATCCAGTCTCTAATCGCTTCATTAGTGGCGTCTTTTAGGGTTTTGGAACCCGATTTCGCAGCTCTCACTTCAGCGCCTAACATCTTCATTCGAGCCACATTGGGAGCCTGTCTTTTAATATCGATTTCACCCATATAAACAACACACTGAATTCCCATCAGGGCACAAACTGTTGCAGTGGCCACTCCGTGTTGTCCAGCTCCAGTTTCAGCGATGATTCTATTTTTACCAAGTCTTTTAGCCAATAGAATTTGACCGATGGTATTGTTAACCTTATGGGCTCCGGTATGACAGAGATCCTCTCTTTTTAGATAAATCTTAGTCTTGTATTTTTCAGAAAGTCGATTTGCAAAGTACAAAGG
>DAIRFL010000027.1:0-14013 GCA_036795105.1 Flavobacteriaceae bacterium
CGCTACCGAGGATATTCGATTGAAGAATTAGCTGAGAAAGCAACTTTTATCGAAGTTGCTTATTTATTGATATTCGGAGAATTACCTAACAAAAGAGAATTAGAGAAGTTTCATTCAGACATCGTCAACGAATCTCAAGTTGATGAGGATATGAAGAAGATCTTGGACGGCTTTCCAAAATCAGCTCATCCAATGGGTGTTCTTTCCTCTCTTACATCTGCTCTTATAGCATACAATCCAAATTTTGTCAATGTGAGTTCAGAGGAGGAAATGTATGGAGCCATTGTTCGAATAATTGCTAAGTTTCCAGTATTGGTTTCTTGGACCTATCGAAAGCAAAAGGGTCTTCCATTAGATTACGGAGATGATTCATTAGAATATGTAGAGAACTTCATTAAAATGATGTTTAAAAAGCCTAATCAGGAGTATCAACGAAACGATACAGTGATCAAGGCTATGAATAAATTATTAATCCTTCACGCTGACCACGAACAAAACTGTTCTACTTCAACAGTTCGTATTGTAGGATCTTCACATGCGGGATTATTTGCCTCCCTTTCTGCTGGTATTTCTGCCCTTTGGGGACCACTACACGGTGGAGCTAACCAAGCGGTATTAGAAATGCTTCAAGCAATTGAAGAAGATGGAGGGGATACTAAAAAATACATGGCTAAGGCCAAAGACAAAAACGATCCATTTAGATTGATGGGATTCGGTCACCGAGTTTATAAAAACTTCGATCCTAGAGCTCGTATCATTAAAAAAGCAGCAGATGAGGTATTAGAGGCCCTCGGTGTTGATGATCCAATTTTAGACATCGCTAAAGGATTAGAACAAGAAGCATTAGAAGATCAGTATTTTGTAGATCGTAAGCTCTACCCTAATGTAGATTTCTACTCTGGAATCATATACAGAGCCTTGGGAATTCCTGTTGAGATGTTTACGGTGATGTTCGCACTTGGTAGACTTCCTGGATGGATAGCTCAGTGGAGAGAAATGAGACTGAACAACGAGCCTATTGGTCGTCCACGACAGGTGTATGTGGGAGCTACTGAACGAGCATTTGTCTCTATTCAAGAGCGATAAAATTAATAGAGCCCTTTTCTTATAAAGGGCTTTTTTTTATAAAAAAATTAAGCATCTTTGTACTATCTATAACAAAGGATATGCTAAATCTTAAGATTCATAATGAGACCTCTAAACTAAAGGCTGTAGTCCTTGGGACTGCAAAAAGCAATGGCCCTATTCCAAAGGCTGAGGATGCTTATGACCCCAATTCACTGATGCATATCAATGCAGGAACCTATCCCAAAGAAGCGGATATGGTTAGAGAAATGGAGGGTTTTTCTGATGTTTTAAAAAAATATGGAGTGGAAGTTTATCGTCCAGAAATCATTGAAGATTGCAATCAAATATTTAGTAGAGATATCGCATTTGTAATTGAGGATTATATTTTTAGATCCAATATCTTACCTCATAGAGAAGAAGAATTTGATGCGATATTACACGTAATGGATCAAATAAATCCCAATAAGATCATCAGTCCACCAGAGGAAGTTCATATAGAAGGAGGTGATGTGATGCCGTGGTTTGACTATATTTTTGTAGGGGTCTATACAGCAGAGGATTACCCAGATTACATCACTGCGAGAACCAATAGACAAGGTGTTGCATTTTTGGAATCATTTTTCCCTGAAAAAAAGGTAAAATCCTTTGAACTTAAAAAGTCAAACACCAATCCTTCAGAAAATGCACTTCATTTGGATTGTTGTTTTCAACCTATTGGAACCCAGTATGCTTTAGCGCATCCGGAAGGTTTTTTAAACCCTGAGGAGTACCAGTGGATTCTCGATCACTTTGGATCGGAGAATGTGTTTGAAATCACTAAAGATGAACTCGTAATGATGGGATGTAATGTGTTTTCAATAGCACCCACTGTAGTGGTATCTGAAAAACGCCTGACTAGAATCAACGATTGGATGAGATCCAAGGGTTTTACCGTTGAAGAAATTACTTATTCTGAAATTGCTAAACAAGGAGGAATGCTGCGCTGTAGTACCCTTCCACTAATTAGAAACTGATGAGACAGACGACCAATACCATACTGATGATTCGTCCGGTTCACTTTAGAGCCAATGAGGACACTGCTGGGGATAATTACTTTCAGAAAAACATCGATTTACCTCAAGAAGAGCTATTGAGTAGAGCTCAAAATGAGTTTGATACTTTTGTGTCAAAGCTCCGATCGGTTGGAGTAAATGTAATCGTTGTCGATGCTAGTAGCGAAGTAGACGTTCCCGATGCCCATTTTCCAAACAATTGGATTTCGTTTCACGAGAGTGGAATGGTGGGAATCTATCCTATGCTGGCTCCGTCTAGACGATTAGAACGAAATGAAGAGGTCTTGTCTGTATTAGAAGAAAATGGATTTAAAATAACTGATATTGTTGATTATACAGCAGCCGAAGAGGAAGAGCTCTTTTTGGAGGGTACTGGTTCTATGATTTTGGATCGAGAAAACAGAAAGGCTTACGCGGCACTATCTCAGCGAACTGATGAAGACTTATTTGTAGAATTCTGTGAAGATTTTGAATTTACACCTGTAGTATTTAAATCGTTTCAAAAGGTTAATGGTGAACAGCTCCCAATATATCACACCAATGTAATGATGTGTGTAGGCTCTAAACTCGCTGTGGTGTGTTCAGCTTCAGTTACTGATAAAAAAGAGCGTAAAAACCTCTTAAAACAGCTTAAGGAGGATTCTAAAGAGCTGATAGACATCAGTGTAGATCAAATGAACCAATTTGCGGGGAATATGCTAGAAGTCACTGGAATGGGTGATCAACCCTATTTGGTAATGAGTACTGCTGCCTATAATTCTCTCAGAGAAGATCAACTACAGAAAATTCAAAATCACTGTAAGATTCTTCACGCAGATCTTGAAACTATAGAAACCTGTGGAGGAGGTTCTGCACGCTGTATGATGGCTGAAGTATTTTTACCTAAATCTTGATATTTAACTGCATATATCAAGCCATTTAGTATATTTGCAATCCGTAAAAACACCTTATGAATATTCAAGAAACCATTTCGGTCAAGGCAAATGAACTATTGAAAAATCAGTATGATGTAAGTTTTGAATCCTTTGATTTTCAGCCTACTCGTAAGGATTTTGAGGGAGATATTACCTTGGTTGTATTTTCACTACTCAAAAAAATAAAGGGCAACCCTGTTGCTATAGGAACTGCAATTGGAGCATTTCTCAAAGAACAGTTGGATGAAATTACGGATTTCAATGTGGTGAAAGGGTTCTTAAACCTTTCTTTATCAGATTCTTATATACTCGATCAATTCTACAATTTAGATCCTCAAAAGGGAATCGATTCAAAAGGTGGTCGTTTGGTTGAATACTCTTCTCCAAACACCAATAAACCACTTCACTTAGGTCATATTCGAAACAATCTCTTAGGTTATTCAGTGGCTAAGATTTTAGAAGCTGCAGGGCATAAGGTATACAAGACTCAAATCATCAACGATCGTGGAATTCACATCTGTAAGAGTATGTTGGCTTGGAAGCGTTTTGGTGAAGGTCAAACTCCAGATTCTACTGGGATTAAAGGGGATAAGCTCGTAGGAAATTTCTACGTAGCCTTTGACAAGGCCTATAAGGAAGAAATCGCTCAATTAGTTGCATCGGGTACCGATAAAGAAACTGCGGAAAAGACTGCTCCTATTCTTTTAGAAGCTCAAGAAATGCTTCGCAAATGGGAGGCAGGAGATCAGGAAGTAGTGGATTTATGGAGCACTATGAACGGATGGGTATACGATGGATTCGAAGTGACTTATAAGAATCTAGGTGTTGATTTTGATTCCTATTATTACGAGAGTGACACCTATTTGTTAGGTAAAGATATCATCACAGAAGGTCTTAAAAAGGGAGTCTTCTTTAAAAAGGAAGACGGAAGTGTTTGGATTGATCTTACCGAGGATGGATTGGATGAAAAGATCGTTCTTAGAGCCGACGGAACAGCTGTTTATATGACTCAAGATATCGGTACTGCTATACAGCGTATCAAAGATCATCCGGATGTAAATGGGATGGTCTATACTGTTGGTAATGAGCAGGATTATCACTTTAAGGTATTGTTTTTAATACTAAAGAAATTAGGCTTTGATTGGGCAAATCAACTCTATCACCTCAGTTATGGGATGGTGGATTTACCTTCTGGTAAAATGAAGTCTAGAGAGGGAACTGTGGTCGATGCTGACGATCTTATTGTGGAGATGAGTAAAACAGCTGAGAAATTATCAGAAGAACTCGGCAAATTAGAAGGGTTTAGTGATGAGCAAAAGAAAGAACTCTATAAAACCATCGGTCTTGGAGCTTTAAAATACTTTATACTCAAGGTAGATCCTAAGAAAAGAATCTTGTTTGACCCTAAGGAATCAGTGGATTTTCAGGGAAATACAGGTCCTTTTATACAGTACACTTATGCTCGTATTCAATCAATACTCAGAAAGGTTGATTTTGATACCGAAGCAAATGCTGATTTGAGTTCCTACACCCTTCATCAAAAAGAACGCGACTTAATCGCACTATTAGAGGATTACCCATCGGTATTAGAAGCTGCAGCTTCACAGTATTCACCAGCACTTATCGCAAATTACACCTATGATTTAGTAAAGACCTTTAATTCTTTTTATCAGAATGTATCGATTTTAGGAGAGTCTGACTCAGCAGTAAAAATCTTTAGAGTTCAACTCGCTAAAAAAGTAGCTGATTATATAAAAGAGGCTTTTGCACTCCTGGGAATTATGGTTCCAGATCGTATGTAATAACTCATTGTTCTCAGTGATATGATATAACAAAGGCCGCTATGCGGCCTTTGTGTTTAAGTCAAACAAATTAATTATTATTTGTTTTTGATTCCAAGTGGAATGTGAAAGTTTGGAATGAATTTCACTAATTTCTCAACTACAGTATAAAGGAATCTATAGATTGCGATATTCACATACATTATAGCTAATCCAATAATTACATTAAAGAAGGAATAAGCAATGATAACTAGTTCAAAGAAGGAATATCCATTGTTCGTACCAAGCTGAGAATTGAGACTCAATTCGTAGAAAGAATTGATAAAATTACTTAAGAAGTAAAGATCTAAACTCTCTAAAATACCTGATAATGCACTAATAGGTAGTGTGTAAATCGGATTGAGCATATCCATCAAGCTCGTTCCATTAGCAGAGAGTAAGTCTGCGTCAAACACAAATGCAAGCACTGTGTTTAATGCTCCAAAGAGGGCAGATAATGCGATGATTTCTCCCATAACTCTAATATTGGTCAGCACAAAATCTTTGAATACAAACTCCACCATAGATTTGTGTTCCGAATGGAAGCTGTCTCCGTGTGATCGAATCACTTGAGCCATTGGAAAAGCTGCATAGGCAAAGAGCACAAATGAAAGTACAGATCCTACCTTAGCGAGCATTCCTGCAGAACCATCTGTGAAATAATCGATGGCATTGGTAATTACGGTGTATTCCATCAGTAGAAAGAACACTAATGCCGCTAGTTGATAAAAATACTTCACATAGCAACGTACACCGTCTTTTGAATTGAAATTGCTTAATCCAGTGTTGAGTTTTCCCTGCATAATCTTTTGATTGACCATTGAAGGGAAATCTAAAACTTGTTTTAAATAATCGTTCATTGTTGATTTGGTTTAGTTAGTCTACTCGTTGGCTTTTCGAAACCGCCCTGTTTTTTAAGTGATTGATCAGCTTCACTGTAATAATTAACTAATGTTAGTGTGAATTATTATGCATACAAGGGGTTTATTATCAACACTTTAAGCAAAAATTTGTTAATAAATACTTATCGGTATTGTATTTAGTGGCGTATGGGCGCCTTGATTTTTATCAAAAAGCAATTAGTTGACTAAGATTAGGCTTCAAAAATCCTTATATTTGCAGCCTTAGAATACCGTATACTATGTTTGATAATTTAAGCGATAAATTAGAAGGAGCCCTGCACAAATTAAAAGGTCATGGGCAGATTACAGAAATCAATATTGCAGAGACCCTCAAAGAGGTGCGTCGTGCCTTATTAGATGCCGATGTCAATTATAAAATCGCAAAAGAATTCACCAATACTGTAAAGGAACAAGCACTTGGACAAAAGGTATTGACCAGTCTTCAACCAGGTCAATTGATGGTTAAAATTGTCAAAGATGAACTGACGGAGCTTATGGGTGGATCAAGCGAGGAGATTGACCTCAGTGGTAATCCTTCTGTCATCCTTATGTCTGGACTTCAAGGATCAGGTAAAACCACCTTTTCAGGTAAGCTCGCCTTATACCTCAAGTCTAAAAAGAACAAAAAGCCACTTTTAGTCGGTTGTGATGTATACCGTCCTGCAGCAATTGATCAGCTTCACGTAGTTGGAGAACAGATCGGTGTAGAGGTGTATTCTGATAAAGAAAACAGTGATCCTGTCGCAATTGCGAAGGCGGGTATTGCTCACGCAAAACAGAACGGAAACTCCATTGTGATTGTCGATACCGCAGGACGTCTTGCGATTGATGAGCTAATGATGGAAGAAATTGCAAATATTCACAAGGCTATAAGCCCTAATGAAACACTTTTTGTGGTGGATTCAATGACGGGTCAAGACGCTGTCAATACAGCTAAAGCCTTTCACGATGTCTTGAATTTTGATGGGGTAGTGCTCACCAAACTCGATGGTGATACCAGAGGTGGAGCAGCTATTTCAATTAAATCGGTAGTCAGTAAACCAATTAAGTTTATCGGTACGGGTGAAAAAATGGAGGCGATCGATGTCTTCCATCCTGATCGTATGGCGGATCGAATATTGGGAATGGGTGATGTGGTTTCTTTAGTGGAACGAGCTCAAGATCAATTCGACGAAGAACAGGCTCGAAAGATTCAAAAGAAAATTGCTAAAAACACCTTTGGATTTGACGATTTCTTAGATCAGATACAGCAGATCAAAAAAATGGGATCCATGAAGGATTTAATGGGAATGATTCCAGGTGTTGGTAAGGCGATGAAGGGATTGGATATCGATGACGATGCTTTTAAACACATTGAAGCGATGATTCATTCAATGACTCCTAAAGAGCGTTCGAACCCTTCAATCATCAATGTGAGTCGCAAAAAACGTATTGCCCAGGGATCAGGTAGATCCATGCAAGACGTCAATGGGCTCTTAAAGCAATTTGGCCAGATGAATAAAATGATGAAGATGATGCAGGGTGGTGGTGCTAAGAAAATGATGCAAATGATGGGAGGTATGCCAGGTGGAATCCCTGGTAAATAACAATCAAAAACAATTACCTAATGGAATTATTAGACGGTAAAAAGATATCAAACGACATTAAGGATGAAATTGCTGCGGAAGTTGCAGCGATGAAAGAGCGTGGAGAACGAGCACCACATTTAGCTGCTGTATTAGTTGGAAACGACGGTGCATCACTTACCTATGTAGGAGCAAAGGTGCGTTCATGTGAACGTGTAGGTTTCGATTCTACACTTGTTAAATACGAATCTGATGTAGCTGAATCTGAGTTACTCGCTAAGATTGACGAGCTCAACAATGATGATGCAATCGATGGTTTTATTGTTCAACTACCACTTCCAGACCACATAGACGAACAAAAAGTTATTATGGCTATAGATCCTTCTAAAGATGTGGATGGCTTTCATCCAACCAACTTTGGAAAAATGGCCTTGGATATGGAAACCTTCCTTCCAGCGACTCCTTTTGGAGTAATGGAACTCTTAGAGCGTTATAAAATTGAAACTTCAGGAAAGCACTGTGTAGTGATTGGAAGATCCCACATTGTAGGTAGACCGATGAGCATCCTCATGGGAAGAAAAGGAACTCCTGGAGATTCAACGGTAACCCTTACCCATTCTAGAACTCAAAATTTAGAAGCCATTTGCAAGCAAGCTGATATTGTGATTTCAGCACTTGGGGTTCCGAATTTTGTCAAAGCTGAAATGGTTAAAGAAGGGGCTGTTGTAGTCGATGTTGGAATTCACAGAATACCAGATGATTCTGAAAAAGGATATTATATCACTGGAGATGTTGATTTCGATGCAGTGAGTAAGAAGGCATCTTATATAACCCCTGTTCCAGGTGGTGTTGGAGCAATGACTATTGCAATGCTCCTTAAAAACACCTTAATTGCAGGTCAAAACAGAAAATAATGAGCACAATCTCCCCATTTCATTTAGCAATACCCGTTCACAATTTAGAAGAATGTAGAAGCTTTTACAGAGATGTATTAGGATTGGAAGAGGGGCGGTCGGATTCCCATTGGGTTGATTTTGACTTTTTTGGACATCAGGTGGTTATACACTACAAACCAAAATCAGAGGGTGATTTACACACCAATCCTGTCGATGGTAAAGACGTGCCAGTACCTCATTTTGGAGTGGTGCTTGAGTGGGAAGAATTTGAACCATTTGCCAATCGTTTAAAAGACGCCTCTATCGATTTTGTAATTGAACCTTATATTCGATTTAAAGGGGAAGTTGGAGAACAAGCAACGATGTTTTTCTTAGACCCAGCTGGAAATGCCCTTGAGTTCAAAGCATTTAAAGATCGAAGTCAGCTCTTTGCTAAGTAGCTATAAAATCACTGATTATCGTATTTATTTCATCGCTCTTTAGGGAGTGACCTAATCCTTTTGTGAGATGTAAGCTACTGCCGTTCCAATACTTGTGAATGAGTTTAGCATCATCAACTGGAATCACTCGATCCTTGATATCGTGAATGATCAAGCCTTTAATTTTAAATTGATGAGCCCAGTTAGCCACAGTAAAATCAACTGTTTTAAAGTTAAACTCCCTTTGAAAAAACTCTTCCATTCCCTTTTGAAGCCTTTTGTTGAGCTTGAGTAACTGATAGTAATTATTCATGATCCCTTCTAGTTGAGCAGGAGCTCCTAGACAAATCAGCTTTTTAAGACTAGAACTTGGATTTAGATGTTGGTTGTAGAGGAGCATCATGCCTCCCATCGAGTGCCCAATGGCAGCTGTAGGATTAAATTTTTCAATCATCGCCTTACCTATTTTTTGGTAAAGTGGAACATAGAGAATATTTCCTTCTGAATTTCCATGAGCAGGTGCATCACAGGCGATAATATGATAACCTTTTTTCTGTAATTCTGGAATTAAGTTATTCCAACGAAAAGCATTGCTTTCCCATCCGTGAAACAGTAATACAGTCTCTTTTTTTCCAGGCCAACAATAAGTTTGAATGGCAATTTTATCCACGATAACGACCTGATCTTTTGCTTTTTCTAAAAATTCTCGTTGATTATCTGTAACCCTTCCTTTTCTAGGGCTTACAAAGAGCTTAAAGGCTTTGTTAACCGCTTTTTCCTTGGAGAAATACGATAGACTATTAAAGTAGTTTTTAAAAAAACCTAGGAGTAATTTTTTCTTGACTTTAGACATTACCACTGAATCATAATATTAGATATAGTAGCCTGGTCGGGAATTTGAAGTGCTTCAATTATAGTAGAACGATCGTATTTTAAAACATCTGGTAATTCTGATCGATCGATCGTATAATAGATAGACGATCCCTTGATGGTTATAGAAACTGATTTATAAGTCGAAAGAATTTGATCGATACTTCCTACAGATTTTAATTCTTTAAACTTGCTGCCAACAGAAATATTGTCAGAGGTCTTAAACCTAGAATCGTAAATTCGAATTGAACCGATGGTCTGAGTAGAATCTCCTTTTGGCTGTAGTCTCAGCAGCCTTTTACCGCTGCTGTCATAGATGAGAAGACTCGAATAAAGAATTCCGTTTTTTAGGCCGATTGAATCAGTTGTTACAATTGAATCCTTGGCGTAAATAGCTTGGAGTTCACTTACTTTAGTCGTATTGGAAAGCATTCCAATCTGTGTTTCTGATACGCTGAACTCAGAATTGGTAGGCTCACAAGCTCCAAAGCCGAGTAGGGCGATGAGTACGGTGATTAACAGAAGTTTTTTCATGATATAAATGTACTAAAAAACTTGTTGAATTAGATTTATAAAATGATCTAGAAAGCATTCTTTTATCTCTACTGAAATAGCGTATCTTTGCAGCATGTCTGAAAAAAACCAACAATTAGAGGTCAGTAGTGGGAACGCACTTCCACTTATGGAGGCTTTTTATACCATCCAGGGAGAAGGTTACCACAAGGGTGCCGCTGCTTACTTTATTCGTGTTGGAGGTTGTGATGTAGGATGTCATTGGTGTGATGTTAAAGAGAGTTGGGACGCAGAAAAACACCCCCCAACTTCAGTTGATGAGATCGTTGCTATGGCAGCTAAACACAAAACGATTGTCGTTACAGGAGGAGAGCCACTGATGTGGCCAATGGATCCATTGACAACTACTCTAAAAGACAAGGGGCTGCAAACCCATATTGAAACCTCAGGTTCTTATCCCTTATCTGGAGACTGGGATTGGATATGCCTCTCTCCTAAGAAAACAGCAATGCCCTTAGAAGGAATCTATTCAAAAGCTGATGAGCTTAAGATTATCGTTTATAATAAACACGATTTGAAATTTGCGATGCAAGAAGCTGAAAAAGTATCTCAGGATTGTAAATTATTTCTTCAACCCGAATGGAGTGTAAGAGACAAAGTCATTCCGCTTATTGTTGATTTTGTGATGGAACACCCACAGTGGAAGGTGTCCCTTCAAACTCATAAGTACATGAATATTCCCTAGTTATGGATGTTTTAGGCACTGCACTTTTAGATTATTTCAGAGGAGTACATTCAGAAGAGATCAAAACCTATTCAGAACTAGGAGGATGGGATGAATTGCCCTTAGGATACCTCTTTAGATCCTACGACCAAATGCCTTTGATAGAACAAAAGGCATTAGAACTCTGCAAGGGATCGGTCTTAGACATCGGATGTGGTGCAGGATCTCACAGCTTGTATTTACAGTCTAAAGGATTTGAGGTATATGCCTTAGACAATTCAAAAGGAGCCATTGAAGTATGTCGAGAACGAGGAATTAAAAATGTCGAACTAGCAGATATTAATACTTATAATCCTCCACGACAATACGATACTCTTTTGTTGTTGATGAACGGTATAGGACTGGCAGGCACTCTCAAATCACTTCCTGATTTTTTAAATAATCTCAAAGGATTCATAGGCTTGGATGGACAAATTTTACTCGATTCATCCGATGTCATTTATATGTTTGACCAAGATGAGGATGGCGGTTATTGGATTGATGCAGCTGAGGGTTATTACGGAGAAACTCAGTTTCAAATGCAATATAAAAACAGCTCATCTGAGTCTTTCCCATGGCTGTATATTGATTTTTCTTCACTAAAAGAGATAGCAGAAGAATGTGGATTTAATGTAGAATTAGTAACTGAGGGAGAACACTACGATTACTTAGCTCGTTTAAGCCTAAAAACCAATAGAATTTAGTTCCAATTCGTCATCAGTGACAAGGAGTGCAAAATTCACTTCTACATGGTCCTTTATTTTGATGAGCTTAAAGAGTTTTGTAGGAGGCTCTAGCTGAAATGAATTCAAATTAATGGTATTACTCCCCTTGATATAAAAAGAATTGTCACCCACTTGAAAACAATAGACTGGAATTGAATAGTGCTTTGTTACTCCAGATAGTGTAATGTCGCATTCAATGGTATTGACTAGTGGATTTTTTATATTCTGAGTAGAAAAGGATATTTTTAAATCAGGGTGTTCTTGGTGTTTTACCATATCTAGAAAGTTCTTGTAGATGACTTTCTTTTTGGTTTTGAAATTGCTAAAAGGAACCTCTAAATACAATTTATCTGAATTCTTATAAGATGCGTATTTAGTAGGTTGATCCCAACTAGCTTTGAGTTCAAAGGAGTTGATATTAGACTGACCTTCAATCTCAATATAAGATGAAATATCATTATGCTGCCCTAGTATTTGTCCAAAGGAAAAAAGAGGGAACAGAAGAATCCAGCTATAGATTAGGATTGATTTCATCTCATAAATATAATTAAAAAAACAAGCTGCACTAAATTTGTCGTATAGTACAGCTTGCTTTTCATATTAACATATTAGTTAAACTAAACTCATATTAGAAAGAAATAGTTGTCTCGAAAACGAATCCTTTGAATTTACCGTCTTCGTATAATCCACCGTCAAATCCAGCTCCAGTATAAGATTGGTTAACGATTTCTAATTTTGCTAAGATATTAGGAGTTAAGAACCATCCACCTGATAATGCAAATCTACTTACTACTTCGTCATCTGATGTTGAAGTTTGATTAGAAGTTACCTTGTTGATACGTGTTGCAATGTATAATTTTTTATCAGTTCCAAATCGATAAACTGCATCACCAGCTACTTGTTTGTATTGTCCTGCTTTGTCAGATTTATCTTTAACTGTTTCATAAACACCGTATAATTCTAAATCACCTACTTTAACGAATGGGTTGATTTGCATTGACGAATGTTGTTTGAATCTTGGTACCCAGCGTCCTGATCTAAAGTTATCATTAGGAGTACGACCGTTAAATCCTGATTCAACCATTACATAGTAGTAACGAGCTCCAGTTCTGTCTCCTGAGAATAAATAACCACCATTATCTTTAGATCCACTTGATGCAAAAGAACCAGTTAAACGAAGTCTAAGGTCATCACTTACTTCTTTGTCAAATCCTAATTTACCATATAAAGTAGCACCGTAATCTTTACCTTCTGAAATAGGGTTTTGGTTAAGGTCACCGTTAGTTAAACCTGCAACTCCAATAAATCCACTTTCTGGCATGATCGCGATTTCAGCATAAGGTTCTGTTGTAAATGAGTCCATAATGTAATTTCCTACAAACTCATTATTGATTACTCGACCGTTATCAGATCTTCTAAAGTGAGTGTCTCCGTAGTTTGGCATATCATAACCAACTCTAATTTGAGCAACTTTCATTAGTTCTGATAAGAAACCTGGACTTACAAAGTCTAAGTTGTCAATTTGTAATGTTCCTCCCATTACCCACGCTTCATTGTGGTGACGAGAAGACATATAGTTACTGAGTCGTAAACTTACACCTTCAGCAAAATAAGCACGTACGTCAAGGTTTGCAGTTGGTAAGTTAAAGTCTTTTCCTAGGTCCCAAAGATTATTGAGTTTGTTTTCGTTTGTTAGACCTTGGAATTGTAGCGTAAAGTCACCACCCATTTCAACTTTTACACCGTCGAATTCAGGTAGTTGATCTTTAGTAGTTTCAAACTGAGCAAATGCCAGACTACTAAACAATAGTGCAAGGATACTTAATTTAATTGTTTTCATGATTGAGATTTTTTACGTGAATAATTAATGTTGTTTTTTACTTTTTTACTGTTATTTATTTAGATTTTAATTTGATTGCGTAATGTATAACTACTTCATTTCCAGTTTTAACCGTTCCCATTAGTGCTGTTGGAGGATCCATCTTATAATCAGTCATCAAAAGACTCTTTTCTCCGTTTAAGCTAAGAATGTTGTTTTCTAGAGTACCACTTAGTTTTAGGTCAATATCTCTTCTAAAACCAGCCATATAGAGCTCTCCTTTTACAACACCACTGTAACTACCATTAACTAAGGTGAGTTCTTGTGGGGCTTTAAGAGTAAAGATGATTTTAGGATACTCTTCAGATTTTAAAGCTTTGTGAGTTTTTTTATCCATCAATCTTCCGTGTTCACTTTTAAGGCTTTCAGCTTTTGCTTCAAAACTGAGTTCAAAAAGTTGTACGAGATTTGCTTGGATTTCAATATTTGCCTTACAGCTCATATCTTCGAGTTCAATTTCCCAAGGATGTAGTGTTGATGTTCCACTTACAGTGAGTTTGCTTTCGTTGGCCTCAAGCACAAAAGGCGAAGTTTCCACGTTGATTGGCAGTGTGTAAACTAAGAGTGAGATTAATGTAATTAGTGATTTCATAATCATTTGCTTTGATAAAAATACCTGTACTTAGT
>DAIRFL010000255.1:0-2244 GCA_036795105.1 Flavobacteriaceae bacterium
GTGCTTTACAGTGCTCTAAGACCTAATTCAGATTCAACGTATTCAACCAGCGATCAACATCCTCCTTATTTTCAAACCAATTACTCCTCTGCTCTTGTAGCTGGTGAATCGACAGATTTTACAGAAGCAGCTGACAAAACCATCAATTCTGTAGTTCACGTAAAGAACGTATCAGTTGCTAAGTCCAATCCTTTAATGGAGTTCTTTTACGGCTATAAATACCAGGGAGAACCTCAGGTAGGAACAGGATCTGGTGTCATTATTTCACAAGATGGATTTATTGTTACCAACAATCACGTAATTGACAATGCTTCTGAATTAGAAGTAACGCTCAACAATAACAAAACCTATAAAGCAACCTTAATTGGCTCAGATCCCAACACGGATATAGCACTCATTAAAATAGATCCAGAAGAAATTCTTCCCTATTTAGCATTTGGAGATTCAGATGCTACTAAAATTGGTGAATGGGTTCTCGCTGTTGGAAACCCTTTCAACTTAACTTCTACGGTTACTGCAGGTATCATAAGTGCTAAGGCTAGAGACCTAGGTAAGAATCAATCATTTATTCAAACGGATGCAGCTGTAAATCCTGGAAATTCAGGAGGAGCACTTGTAAATACCAATGGAGACCTCATAGGAATTAATACTGCAATCACTTCGCTTACTGGTTCTTATATAGGCTATTCTTTTGCAGTTCCGAGTAATATTGCAAAAAAAGTAGTTGAAGACATTATGGAGTTCGGAACCGTTCAAAATGGAATCTTGGGTATTTCAACAATTACCTCACCAAAGGTACTCGAACAACAATTAGGAGTTCAAGACTTGGAAGGGGTCTATGTTCAAAGTATTGAAGAAGAATCAGGAGCTGATGATGCCGATCTTGAAGAAGGGGATATTATTAAGAAAATTGATCGTGTTAAAGTGACAAAGTTTTCTGATTTAACCACCTACTTAAAAGCTAAAAGACCTGGAGATATCGTTGAATTAGAGATCACAAGGGGTGGCAATCTCAAAACCATACCAGTTACCTTGTCCAAGAGAATGAGTCTCAATTTGCCAATTCTAGGACTCACTGTTAAAAACCTCACTCGTTCTGATCAAAAAACCTATGGAGTTAAACGCGGAGTAAAGATTACCGATGTTCCTAGAAACTATGAAGGATACGGACTAGAAGGAAAGGTAATTACCAATGTAGACAATCAAGATATTCACGATATAAACGATGCAAAACACATTTTTGACAACTTAAAAAGATATCAGAGAATTGTCATAAATATGGTCAATACTGATGGTGAAATCGAACGCCTAATCCTTCAATAGGCTCAAAGGCTTTTAATTTCGCTGTTAATCATCTATCTTTGATATATGTGATTTAAACTAATGAAGTTAAAAGCCTTTACAATACTATTCTTATTCAGCCTTTTGTTCAGTCAACTGACATTGGGGCAATCTCAATCTGTAGTCGATAGAACCAAGGAAGAACTCAAGAATATCAATGAGACAGCTAACCCTACTATTGAACAGCAATTTCAATATATATTAGACAAGAGTTACAACTATTCAACAGATGAAATACCTTTTGAGGTCATCAAAAACAGGTATATACTCGCATTTAAGGAACACTTAGCTGATTCTCTTGCTGGACTTCAACAACAAATTGACAATCACCAAAGCGTAGTTGACCAATTAAACAGTCAGATCAAGTCATCCTCGAATACTATTTCTACACTGGAGACCGAAAAGGCTGAGCTTAGTAAGCAAACATCAACCATTGCTGTTTTTGGATTAGCTATTGAAAAATCACTTTTTAAAATTATTGTTTTAGCAGTACTCGTGATTTTTATGGTAGTAGTACTCATTCTTATTTCTAAACTCAAACACGCCAATGAAGTAGTTGAGAACGCTACTCAACTAGCTGAAGATGCTCAAAAAGAACAAGAACAATTTAGGAGAACCTCTATGCAACGAGAGCAAAAACTCAAGAGAGAGTTACTAAACCTGAGTAAACAAAATCCATCTACAATTAGTGCGACTACCAATTCTGCAAGTCCTGCTCCTCAAAAAGAAACTCCAAAAAAGAAGTCTTCTACTACAAAGAAAACTCCAAAAAAATAAAGAGTAGTACATTTTCTCATCCCTTTTGCTTAAATTTGCGCCATGATAATTTATTTAATTACCCTACTTCCAGAACTTTTATAAAGTCCTTTTGAAGCTTTAATTATGAAAAGAGCTATTGAAAAG
>DAIRFL010000256.1:0-2199 GCA_036795105.1 Flavobacteriaceae bacterium
CTTATCAGAGTGCATATCGAAATAATCACTTATTTCAATGTATTTTAAACTACTAGATTTACCAGCATACCATCTTTTTTCAGGGATATAACGCTCTAGAATTTCATTGGTAAATGCGTTTAAAAACTCCTCGTTTTCAAAGGCGTCTTTCCATTTACAAGAAAACTCAAAAGGTCTTTTCTGAAGTGCTCTTTGTCGTTTTTTTTCCATTATAAAGAGATTTTAAAAAGGTGGAATGGAAGTGCAGGATGAAGTGCCACATAATTCCAATCAGAATTCCAATTGTATTGATTCCCCGTAATTACATCTTCTACAGAAAAATTGTGATACGATTCAAGTCCTAATTGCTTTAATGGGAGTTTTACACTTCCCTGTTGAGTGTAATACGAATCGAGCGAAGCGATCATTAAACTCAAGCAATTCTTTTGATCGTCGTACTTCACATAGGCGATCAAATTGTCGTTTTGAACTTCACAGAATTCAATATTATTGGTCTGTTGAAGAGAAGGAAGCTTTTTACGAGCCTCATTGATCTTTTTCATGAGGATCATTATTTTGTTTTCAGCTTCCCAATCCCAATGTCTACACTCGTACTTTTCACTGTTGTGATATTCCTCTTTTCCAGGAACTGCTGCCGAATCCATAAACTCGTAAACCGGGCCGTAAACTCCAACATTAGAACTGAGTGTAGCAGCTAAGAAATAACGCGATAAATGCATGGCTTCATTAGCCCCTTGTAAATGAAATGGGTTAATGTCTGGTGTATTAGGCCAAAAATTTGGTCTGTAAAACTCTTTTTGAGGTCCTTTAGTGAGTTGTTCAAGATATTCGGTGAGTTCCGATTTATTGAACCTCCAAGTAAAATAGGAGTATCCTTGAGTAAATCCTTCTTTAGCCAGTTGGTCCATAATTTTTGGACGCGTAAACGCCTCAGCTAAAAAGAGTACATCAGGGTGTTTTTTCTTAACCTCAGCGATGAGCCAATGCCAAAAACGAAAGGGTTTCGTATGGGGGTTGTCAACTCTAAAAACCTTGATTCCCACTTCCTCTACCCAGTAAAGAGCACAGGATAGGAGTTCCTCCCAAAGATTCTTCCAATCTGGTGTTTCAAAGTAAATCGGAAGTATGTCCTGATATTTTTTAGGTGGATTTTCAGCGTATTGAATACTTCCATCGGGTCTCCACTTAAACCAATCAGGATGATCCTTTACCCATGGGTGATCCGGAGCAGCTTGAAGTGCAAAATCCATCGCAACTTCAATTCCCAATTCCTCTGCTTTAGTAACCAGTGATTTAAAATCCTCTAGACTTCCTAATTCGGGGTGTAAATCTTTGTGTCCCCCGTATTGAGAACCAATTCCCCAAGGGGATCCTACATCTCCCTCAGCAGCATCAGTCGCATTGTTTTTACCCTTGCGATTAACTGCTCCAATAGGGTGCACTGGAGGAAAATACAAGGTGTCAAATCCCATAGTTGCTACTCTTGGCAAGAGGGCTTCACAATCTTTAAAAGTACCGTGTTTTCCAACTTCTGGACTAGCCGAACGAGGAAAAAATTCATACCAGGTACTAAAGAGCGCCTTTTTGCGATCCACATAAAGGGGATACTCATTAGAGCTCGCCTTTAAGAACTTAGTTGGATAACTAATAAATAATTCCCTGAGTTCTGGATTTAAAACCTCTTTAATAGCCTTTTGATAAGAAGCCTTATCCTCCATTAAGTCGACGAGCTTCTTCCACTTCGAAGCAGCGGTAATGCTAGTTGAATCCAAAAGGCGTTTGAGGTATAAAGCTCCTTCTAAGAGTTCAGAAGTCACATTGACTTCAGCCTCAATTTTCTTTTCAATTCCATATAACCAATTGAGCGATTCATCTACCCAAGCCTCAATTTTATAGCTGTAGTGCCCTTGTTTTTCGGCAGTAAATGTAGCCTGCATTTCATCGTTTGGCAGACTGCTCATTCGAATTTCAGACCATTTTTTAGACGATTGGTGTTTGTACATCAAGGCAGCTTGAATAACATCGTGACCATCACAAAGTACATCAGCTGTTACTGTAATATCTTGACCTACAATTCTCTTAATTGCATAGGCACCACTATCAATTTGTGGTTGAATATTAGAAATTAATACGCGCTCTTGATTAAGCATATAGTTTAAGTTTAGTTTGCTTGTCCAAAAATAAGGTATACTATTGTAT
>DAIRFL010000028.1:0-13215 GCA_036795105.1 Flavobacteriaceae bacterium
GGTTGATCTTGAGTAAACTCAGGGGTCACTGCTCCTCCAAGAGCGCCTCCTACTGCGACATTTAAAAGCAAAAACTGGTCCTGATAAAAAGGCCAAAAGTCTTCAGATCGATCTTCTGGATTGTAGGTAAAAAACACCTGTCCGTCTACTGTAAAGTCGATTTTTTCTTCGTCCCAAATCATTCCATAAACATGAAAGTTCTCAGTCACATCGCTCACTTTCAATTGTTTTAAGGCAGGGTCATTTCCGTATCTTCCTTGAACGTGTATCGCCGATTGAACCATCAGATGGTCCTCAAAGAGTTGTTCCATCATATCGATTTCTCCACACTTAGGCCATCCAACTGATTCAATATTGGTTCCAAGTGCCCAGATCGCAGGCCAGGTTCCTTGCATTCGAGGCAATTTTGCCTTTACTTCCACTTTACCGTAAGTGAAGTGAAATTTTGAGTTGAGTCTCGCTGAGGTATATTCTTTAGTTGTCCCCGTTGAAGTGAATTCTTCTTTCTTCGCAACAATCTTTAAGGTTCCATCGCTGATATAAGCGTTGTCTTCTCTGTCGGTATAGTGTTGCAATTCATCGTTAAACCAAGAACCGTTATTAGGCGCAAAGGTTTCTAAAAACCATTTGTCAGAATTAAGTGCTCCTTCGGTGTCAAATTCATCAGACCAAACCAACTGATAGTCTGAAGCTTCTTTTGTGTTTTGATTGTTGCAGCTTAATAGGCCGACAACTAAAAGTGTAAGGGAAAGATATTGAGTCGTTTTCATAGACTCAAAGATACTAAAGATCCTTATGCAAATTGCTCTAAAACTTCGTCAAAAGCTTTAAATACATCCTCGGCCTCATCAGAGGTCACCATCTTCATTCGAAGTGGTTTAAAGTTTGGAATTCCTCTAAAATAATTAGTGTAGTGACGTCTTGTTTCAAAAACCCCGAGCTTTTCTCCCTTCCAATCGATTGCCATCTGAAGATGTCTTCGGGCGATTTCCACTTTTTCTTCAAGAGTGGGCTCAGGAAGGTGTTCTCCTGTTTTAAAGTAGTGTTTTACCTGCTTAAAGAACCAGGGGTTCCCAATTGATGCTCTTCCAATCATCGCTCCGTCTAAACCGTAATAGTCTCTCATCGACATCGCTTTTTCAGGACTGTCTACATCTCCGTTTCCAAAGATGGGGATGTGCATTCTAGGGTTGTTTTTAACCTCGGCTATAGGGGTCCAATCAGCCTCCCCTTTATACATCTGAGCTCTCGTTCTACCGTGTATGGACAAAGCTTGTATTCCAACATCTTGTAGTCGTTCCGCTACTTCCATGATTTGAATGGAATCGTGATCCCAACCAAGTCTTGTCTTTACAGTGACTGGCAACTTTGTTCTCTTAACCATGGCCTCTGACAGTTCTACCATCAGCGGAATGTCTTTGAGGATTCCAGCACCAGCATTTTTGCTCACTACCTTTTTTACGGGGCACCCAAAGTTAATGTCGATGATGTCAGGATTTGAAGCCTCAACTCTGTCAATTGCTTGAAGCATGGAGTCTAAGTTCGCTCCAAATATTTGAATACCCACAGGGCGTTCCTCCTCGTAGATGTCTAATTTTTGAGTAGACTTTTCAGCGTCTCTAATGAGTCCTTCTGAAGAAATAAACTCGGTATAAACTACATCGGCTCCCTGCTCTTTACAGAGGGCTCTAAAAGGAGGGTCGCTCACATCTTCCATAGGTGCGAGCAATAGTGGAAAATCTCCGAGTTCTATGTCTCCAATCTTTGCCATTGTAATTAAACAATCTTAGTCGTTGAGCTTGAGTACTGCCATAAAAGCCTGTTGTGGAATCTCCACATTACCTACCTGACGCATACGTTTTTTACCTTTCTTTTGTTTTTCAAGGAGTTTACGCTTTCTAGAAATATCTCCTCCATAACACTTGGCCGTCACATCTTTTCTAAGAGCTTTAATGGTTTCTCTCGAGATGATTTTTGCTCCAATCGCTGCCTGAATTGGAATATCAAACTGTTGTCTTGGGATGAGCTGTCTGAGTTTTTCACACATTCTACGTCCAATAGACTCCGCATTGTCCAAGTGAATCAATGCTGAAAGCGCATCCACAGATTGTCCGTTGAGTAAGATGTCTACACGAACGAGCTTAGATTCTCTCATCCCAATTGGAGCGTAATCAAAAGAAGCATATCCCTTAGATACGGTTTTAAGTCGGTCGTAAAAATCAAATACAATTTCCGCAAGCGGCATATCAAAACTGAGTTCTACTCGATCAGTAGTCAAATAGGTTTGGTTAGTAATCTGTCCTCTTTTTTCAATACAGAGCGACATTACATTCCCCACAAAATCCGCCTTGGTGATAATGGTCGCTTTGATATAAGGCTCTTCAACGCGATCCAAATAAGAAGGGTCTGGTAGGTCTGAAGGATTGTTGACAATCACAGGGGTATCCGGATCCTTCTTGGTATAAGCGTAATAGGATACGTTGGGAACCGTTGTAATTACCGTCATTTCAAATTCGCGCTCTAGGCGTTCTTGAATGATTTCCATATGGAGCATTCCGAGGAACCCACAACGGAAACCAAAACCTAGGGCTGCAGAACTCTCAGGAGTAAAGACCAAAGAAGCGTCGTTGAGCTGAAGCTTTTCCATAGAGGCTCTCAAATCTTCATAATCCTCCGTGTCCACCGGATAAATACCAGCAAATACCATTGGCTTTACATCTTCAAAACCAGAAATAGCTTTAGTAGTAGGATTCTTAGCATCTGTAATGGTGTCCCCTACCTTTACTTCTTTTGCCTCTTTAATCCCAGTAATTAAATATCCAACATCACCTGCCTTTATCTCATTCTTTGGTTGTTGAGTGAGTTTTAAGGTTCCTATTTCATCTGCAAAATAAGTCTTATTGGTGTTCATAAACTTAATCTGCTGTCCTTTCTTTATGGATCCATCAATGATTCTAAAATAGGTTTCAACTCCTCTAAAAGAGTTGTAAACAGAGTCAAAAATAAGTGCTTGAAGCGGGGCGTCTACTTCTCCGGATGGAGGCGGAACGCGTTCGATAATTGCTTCTAGAATCGCTTCAATTCCAATACCCGACTTCGCAGAAGCGGGAATCACCTCAGATGGGTCGCATCCAATCAAATCAACAATATCGTCGGTAACCTCTTCTTGATTTGCAGAAGGAAGGTCAATTTTATTAAGTACTGGAATAATCTCCAAATCGGACTCTAAAGCTAAATAGAGATTGGAAATTGTTTGAGCTTGAATACTCTGAGCAGCGTCCACAACGAGTAACGCACCTTCACAGGCAGCAATAGATCTAGAAACTTCATAGGAAAAATCCACATGGCCTGGAGTGTCAATTAAATTGAGCACATAGGTCTCGCCTTTATAGGCATACTCCATTTGAATCGCATGACTCTTAATGGTAATCCCTCTCTCGCGTTCCAAATCCATATTGTCTAACAACTGGTTTTGTTTCTCTCTCTCGGTTACAGAGCCCGTAAAATCCAATAGCCTGTCTGCCAAAGTACTCTTACCGTGGTCAATATGGGCTATAATACAGAAGTTTCTGATATTTTTCATGGCTGCAAATATAGTTAAAAACTACATCCTAACTATGTTCTGGCTTACCAATATATACCAGTGCATATCCTTTGAGGTTTTCAATTTCCTTGAGGTTGATTTGATGTAGCATATGCAAAGAGCCGTTAGGATCCTTGATAAAGATTGGAGCCATGTCCTGATCGGAGGTACAAAGCTTCATTAGACGCTCGTATTCTTCAAGAGATTCAAAAGAATTTTCATTCACTTTTGGATACTTGAATGCAACCTCTTCAAAGGAGGCAAAATCATCTTCACAAGAAAACAACTGATCGGAGCTAGCGCTTAGATCACTTCCTTTTTCGTCTGCATGCATCAGTCTAAAGGTTCCGTTTTCTCCAAAATTCTTTTTAAATCGGTTCAACGCAAAATCGTTAATTTCTTCATTCCCAGTAAAGGCCAACAAATACCCGACATCGTTGAGCTCAATATTGTCGGTAATGGTATCTGAAAAGATATTGCCCTTAAAGGCATCTAGGCCTCGGTCAGCAGCTTTTCTAATATTGATTTCATTGTTGTCCATAATCACCACATGGCGATCGTTCTCTTGTAGGTATTGAGCGATAAGTTGAGAGGTCTTAGAGGCCCCCACAATTAAAATTCCATCTGAACGATCTAAATAAACCTTAGACCATTTAGCGACAATTCGAGCTGTGGCAGCATTTAAAAGGACTGTTCCAAGCACCACTACAAAGACTAAAGGCGTGATGTATTCAGCGCCCGGTTCTCCAGCAGCGACTAATTTGGATCCAAAAAGAGAGGCGATTCCCGCTGCAACAATACCTCTGGGACCTACCCAGGAAATAAAAAATCGCTCGTTAAATTTAAGGGAGGATCCTCTTGCGCTTAAGAATACTCCAAGGGGTCTTATCAGAATGACAACGGCTCCAAAGAGCAGGGCTGTTTTTTCGTTATAAACCAGTAATAAATCGTCTAAGTTGATGTTTGCTGCTAAGAGAATAAACAAAAAGGAAATCAGCAATACGCTCAAAGACTCTTTAAAATAAAGCAGTTCTTTTATATTTGGAAGGTCGATGTTTCCGAGTACCATCCCCATCACTACTACCGCTAAGAGACCGGATTCATGAGCGAAGATATCAGAGCCCACAAAGACCAATAAAACCATTGAAAGGGTTACTACGTTGAGCAGGTAATGGGGGATCCATTTTCTCTTGATTGCAAATCCAAGCGCATGAGCAAAGGTGAATCCAAAAGAAATTCCAAAGAGTAAAATTTCACCAAAAGCGATTAATGCGGTCTTGGTAAATCCAGCTCCTGCTTCAATGCTGATAAACTCATAGACCAATACGGCCACCAACGCTCCTATTGGATCGATGAGAATTCCCTCCCATTTTAAAACAGCAGACACCTCTTTTCGAAGAGGAATATTTCTAAGAATAGGGGTAATAACCGTAGGTCCTGTAACAATAATCAGGGATGAAAATAAAAACGAAATAGGCCAGCTCAATCCAAAGATATAATGAGATGCGATTCCCGCTCCAAAGAAGGTGACAATTGAACCAAGAGTAATCAATTTAGAAATCACTGGACCCACATTGGAAAGTTCTGATCGCTTCAGAGTTAATCCTCCTTCAAAGAGGATGATACTGATCGATAGAGATACGATATAGTAAATCATCTCCCCCGGAAACAATCCTGAAGTTCCGTTCCAAACAGGCTCTATGAGTTTGCTGCCATCACCGGTGTAAAGCGTCGAAAATGGCCCCACTAATAATCCAATGATAATCAGTGGTAAAATGGCCGGTAATTTAAGTCTCCAAGCCACCCATTGTGCGATTATTCCAAGTACGATGATTCCTGCTAATTCTATCATAAAATATATTCAAATTCAATTTCAAGTTAGTAAAAATTCCAGCTACATTCCTTAAAATTGTGTTATCCTTGTTCAATTCCTGTCTGAAATGATTAATTTCACACAACAAACACAGGCAAAACAAAGATACGATGAAAATTTATCCTATTGAAAGCGGTCATTTTAAGCTCGATGGTGGAGCTATGTTTGGCGTGGTTCCCAAAAGCATTTGGAATCGGACCAATCCAGCAGATCAAAACAATATGATCGATATTGCCGCCCGTTGTCTTTTAATCGAAACTGGTGATAGAAGAATCCTTATCGACACTGGGGCGGGAAACAAACAGTCTGAAAAATTTTTTAGCTACTACTATCGCTGGGGAGATGCTACATTAGAAGGTTCATTGAAGGCCTGTGGGGTTGATCCAAACAGTATAACCGACGTGTTTCTAACCCACCTCCACTTTGATCACTGCGGTGGAGCGATCTCGTGGAACAAGGACCGAACAGGCTATGAGTTAAGCTTTAAAAATGCTCGTTACTGGACCAATAAAAAACACTGGGATTGGGCAGTACATCCAAACGATCGAGAAAAGGCTTCCTTCTTAAAAGAAAACCTGATGCCTCTCGAAGAAAGCGGTCATCTACATTATTTAGATCTTACAGGAGAATTGATACAAGATACTCCCTTTGGTTTTCAAATGGTCGTTGTCGACGGTCATACAGAAAAACAAATGTTGCCGCTTATTTCCTATAAAGGAGAACAGCTGCTCTATACTGCCGATCTAATACCTACCACGGGTCATATTCCGCTGCCTTATGTGATGGGATACGATGTGCGTCCACTAATCACTCTAAAAGAAAAAAAAGAGATCTTGGATTTAGCACAAAAAAACAATTGGTTGCTCTTTTTTGAACACGATGCGCATCACGAACTCTGTTCCCTTAAAAACACTGATCGCGGTATTCGCTCCGATAAAATCATTACTTTTAATTCTCTTTAACTGTAACTAATGAAGCTTTCGAAATTATCAACCCTTAGTCTCTTGCTGATTTTTCTCTTCGCCTCTTGTAAGAGTTTACTGATTCCAGAGTTTGTAATTGACTCCTATCAATTTGAAGGAAAAAAATCCTCCTTGACCGAGGCAGAAAAACAGCGCTGGCGCTTTGCTGACCCCTATAAGGACTCATTGCCGGGAATCAGTTTAGAAAAGGCTTATGCCTTTGTTGCAAACAAAGACGCTCAAGAAGTCATTGTGGCTATTTTAGATTCAGGAGTGGACCTAAGCCATGAAGATTTAAAAGAGTCGCTTTGGGTCAACGAAGATGAAATTCCCAATAACGGTATCGACGATGATCACAATGGCTATATCGACGATATTCACGGCTATAACTTTTTAGGTGATGCCTATCAAGAGCAGTTGGAAAACACCAGAATAGTCGCCAAAAAATTAGGCGATACTGCCCTTCAAGAAAAAGCAAAAAAAGAGGTTGAGAAAGCGCTTGTAGAGGCTATTCAAAATCGAGATCGTTATAAAAGTCTAAAGATTGCAGTAATAGAAGCAGACAAGGCCTTCAAAAAAGCTGCTGCTAAAGAAGACTACGGTGTAGCGGAGCTCAATCGTTTCGAAACTTCGAGTTTTATCCTCAAAGGACATATTGGTCTGCTTCAACAAATGTTGGGCTTTGCCGACTCTATTGAAGGAGCGCTTAAAGAGCTCGATGCTGCAATCCTATACTTTAGCGATCAGGTCGACTACAGCTATAATGTAAATTTTGACGGAAGAGCTGTGGTAGGAGACAATCCTTATAACTTCTTAGATGTTCCTTATGGAAATGGTTCTCCTAAAAATCTCGTAAAAGAAGAATCTCACGGAAGCCATGTCGCTGGTATTGTAGGGGCAACTCGATCTAATGAGTTAGGAAGCTATGGCGTTGCGGATAAGGTTAAACTTATGAGTATTCGATCAGTGTCCAATGCCGACGAATACGACAAAGACATTGCCTTAGGAATTCGCTATGCGGTAGACAATGGAGCTAAAATCATCAATTGTAGTTTTGGAAAACGCTATTCTCCCAATAAAGAATGGGTATATGAGGCTATTAAATATGCCGAGAGCCATAATGTGCTTATCGTTCACGCGGCAGGTAATGATGCTAAAGACATTGACTTGGTGTCAAAAAATCCAAACTACCCTAACGATCACAAGGGAAAGAAAAACGAATTCGTAAAAAACTATATCTCTGTTGGAGCATTGGCACCTAGTTTTGGAAAAGACATCATCGCTTCCTTTTCAAATATTGGAATAGAACATGTAGATCTATTCGCACCAGGAGATGAGATTTATTCAACCGTCCCCTACAGCGCTTATGAATATATGGGTGGAACTTCTATGGCTGCTCCTGTGGTTTCAGGGGTTGCAGCTCTAGTGTGGTCTCGATATCCTCATCTAAAGGCTTCTGATCTCAAAAAAATTCTCATGCTTTCAGGAACAAAACTGAGTCTCGAGGTAATCGATGTCAGCAAAGAAGAAGAACAGCTTTTGCCTTTTAGTTCTTTTTCAAAAAGCGGTAGAATTATCAACGCATATCAAGCATTAAAACTTGCAGATTTAATAACAAACAAACGATTTAAACTTAACCATTATGATTATTAAAACCCTCAAAGCATTTGCTTTACTAATGAGCATCAGTGCTTTTTCATTTGCACAGCAATCTACTTATTGGCAACAGCATGTAGATTATACCATGGATGTTGACTTTAATGTAAAAGACTATACTTATGAAGGTGTCACGAAGTTGGTCTATACCAACAATTCCCCTGACGAATTAAATAAAGCATACATCCATCTTTATTACAATGCCTTTCAACCAGGTAGTGAAATGGATCTTCGCCTACAAAATATTGCTGATCCCGACAGAAGAATGATTACCGAGGACAAAAAAAGTAGAATCGCTTCCCTTAGCGATGAACAAATAGGCTACTTACATCTCAGCGAAGTAACTCAAGATGGAGTCGCTGTATCTTTTAATGAAGAGGGAACTATTGCAAAAATAATCCTCAACAAACCTCTTGCAAGCGGTGCTTCAACCACTTTTGATTTTAAATTTTCAGGACAAATTCCCGAACAAATCAGACGTTCGGGTCGCAACTCAAAAGAAGGCGTGGCTCTTTCAATGTCACAGTGGTATCCAAAATTAGCAGAGTACGATTTCGAAGGATGGCATGCAACCTCTTATATCGCTAGAGAGTTTCACGGGGTCTGGGGAGATTTCGATGTAAAAATTACCATCGACAAAGACTATACGGTTGGAGGAACTGGTTATTTGCAAAACCCCCAAGAAATTGGTCACGGATACCAAGAGGAAGGAAGCAAAGTAAAGGCTAGAGGCAAAAAACTAACCTGGCATTTTAAAGCGCCGATGGTTCACGATTTTATGTGGGCTGCTGATCCAGATTATATTCACGATGTTCGTCAAATGGAAGACGGGCCTACCCTGCACTTCTTCTATAAAAATGATGATGAAATCATCGAAAACTGGAAAAAACTTCAACCTAAAACTGAAGAGGCGATGCGCTTCTTTAGCACTCATATCGGAAAGTACCCATATGATCAATACTCCGTAGTTCAAGGAGGAGATGGAGGAATGGAATACGCGATGAGTACCCTTATAACTGGAGGTCGTGAATTAGGTTCCCTCGTTGGAGTAATGTCTCACGAAATGGCCCACTCTTGGTTCCAACACATCTTAGCGACTAATGAAACGAAACACTCCTGGATGGACGAAGGATTTACCTCTTTTATTTCCTCTCTTTGTATGAATCAATTGATGGAACGAAACTTAGACAATCCCTTTGAAGGTTCTTATAGAGGATATCGCGCATTGGTAAATTCTGGTAAAGAACAGCCTCAAACGACTCATTCAGACCGTTATGACCTCAACTTTGCATACAGTATTGCTGCTTATTCTAAGGGTTCTGTTTTTCTGTCTCAATTAGGTTATATCATCGGTCAAGAAAATTTGATGAACACTATTAAAAACTATTACGAGGACTTTAAATTTAAACACCCTACTCCAAATGATATTAAGCGCGTGGCTGAAAAGCAATCCGATATGGAGCTCGACTGGTACCTAACCGATTGGACCAAGACTACCAATACAATAGATTATGGAATTAAAAGCGTAAAAGCAAACGGATCTGGCACATCAATTGTCTTAGAACGCAAAGGCCTTATGCCGATGCCTATTGATTTATTGGTGCTCTATGAGGACGGTACTTCTGAAACCTTTTATCTGCCGCTCAAAATGATGTATGGTCAAAAAGAAAATCCTTACCCAACTATCAAAAGAACCGTTTTAAAGTCTTGGCCTTGGGCACAACCTACTTATGAGCTTACGATAGATAAAGCTGTTTCTTCTGTTAAGGGGATTCAAATAGACCCTTCAGGACTGATGGCTGATATCGATTTAGAAAATAACACTTACCAAGCAGAAGATTAATGCCAATAACTATAGCAGCTACCTCAAGATTAAAGAGTAAGAAAAAAATTGCTCTGCTCTTTGAAAGCGGAAAGCGCCTAAGCGTTGGCCCTTTACAATTGAGGTATCTTGCTGTAGATAAAAATGAAGCTTCTCAGTTTGGTTTTTCAGTCCCAAAAAAAAATCACGCTTTAGCGGTTCACAGAAACAAAATTAAAAGGCTTTTAAGAGAAAGTCTTCGCACCAAAGAGGTGGCTAATATTAACAAGGGTTCGCTTTTTATGTTTATTTATCTAGGAACTTCTATTCCAGATTTTGATAAACTAGACCAATTAATGGACGAACTATTAATCAAACTTTCAAATGAATTATCTTAATCGTTTACTGCTTATCACTTTCGTAATTAGCCTGTCTTCTTGTTCAATCTCTGTAGATTCCTCTGCGGAACATTGGCAACTAGGTCCTTTTGAAAAACTCGATGAATCAAACCCTATTTTAAAGCCGAGTACCAAGCTCTCTTTTAGGGACCCTATCCGAAAAGAGGAAGTGTTTTTTGAAGAAAAAAATGTGCTAAATCCAACAGCTGTGGTTAAAGATGGTAAGGTCCACCTCTTGTATCGCGCTCAAGATTCTATGATGACCTCTCGAATCGCAATGGCGGTTTCCTCAGATGGTGTTCATTTTGAGAAACAAGCAGCACCGGTCTTTTATCCAGATGAAGATCATTTGAAATCTTATGAATGGCCAGGGGGTGTTGAGGATCCAAGAATTGTAAAATCTGAAGGCGGAGACTATATCTTAACTTATACTTCCTACGATGGTAAAACAGCGCGTCTCTTTGTGGCTACTTCAAAAGATCTTTACACTTGGAAAAAGCACGGGCCTATTTTTAAAGATCAAAAGTATATCGATATGTGGTCAAAATCTGGAGCCATCGTCGCTGAGCAATCTGGGACTGATTTTATAGCTAAAAAAATTGACGGTCGTTATTGGATGTATTTTGGAGATACTGATTTGTTTATTGCAAGCTCTACCGACTTAATTTCTTGGACTGTATTGGAAAATGCAGAAAATCAAAAAATGATTTCTGTTCTTCATCCAAGACCTGGGTTTTTTGATTCTCGTTTAGTAGAACCCGGTCCATTTGCGCTCTATACCGATAAAGGGATTAAACTTATTTACAACGCTTCTAATGCAAAAAATAATAATGATCCTCAGCTTCCAGAATTTACTTACGCTGCAGGGCAAGCTTTATTTGATATTCATGAGCCTTATAAGCTCATCGATCGCTCTGATTCCTATTTTATTAAACCCGATAAAGATTACGAACGTGTCGGAGAGGTGAACGAAGTGTGTTTTGTAGAGGGATTGGTGTATTTTAACAATCAATGGTTGCTTTATTATGGAACTGCTGATTCCAAAGTAGCTGTAGCTAAAAGCGCTCTTTAGTCTTTAATCATTCTTCTGTGGGGTATTCCGTCTTCTAGGTAGGATTCTCCTATTGGATTAAAACCTAAGTTTTTATAGAACTCGAGTAAGTATTCTTGAGCCGATAACTCTATCCTGTTTGTTTTAAAAACATCAGCCACTGCTTTTATTGTGGCGTTCATTAACTCGTACCCCAGGCGACCTCCTCGATGTGATTCTTTAACCACCACCCTTCCAATAGATGCCTTATCGAAATAGGCTCCGGGTTTAAACATTCGCGTATAAGCGACTAGTTCCTCTTGCTTATATCCTAAAATATGATAGGCTTTTTGGTCTTTATGGTCTACGTCTTGATATACACAGTCTTGTTCCACTACAAAAACTTCTGCTCTTAAGCTGAGTAAGTCGTAAAGCTCTTTTTTAGAGAGTTCGTCAAAAGATTTTATTAAAAATTCCATTAGTCTTGAACAATTAAAGGTTTTTCTCCTTGGTATCCGTGCTCCGGTTGAAGTGTGATGTGATTGATGTGATATTTTTCAAACAGCATTTGCTCCACCTCTTTGAGTTTTTTTCCAAAATCCATCAAACTAATGTCTTTGTCAAAATCGATATGGGCCTCTAAGTGAATTTCTTCTTCGTTGAGTTGCCATACGTGAACATGGTGCACATTATTGACGAGCTCTATGGTTTTAATATCTTGCTCTAAGGCAACTAAATCGATGTTTTTTGGGGTAAATAGCATCAGTATTTTCGTAGAGTCTACGAGAAGACTATAACTAATTACTATTAAATACAATGCAATACTAAGAGTTAGAAGGGCGTCAATCCAAAACCAATTGAAATAATGCATCAACAAACCACCTATAAGGACTGCAATAGAGGCTAACATATCGGTTAATAGGTGTAAATATGCAGATTTCATATTCATATTCACATGAGCATCTCTCTTGATTAACAGTACTGAAAACCCATTGACTGCAATTCCTAAAACAGCAAACCAGATCACTAAATTTCCGTCGATAGCTTGAGGTGAAATAAAGCGCTGTGTGGCTTCAATTATTAACAACACTCCTACAATAATCAAAGTAGAGGCATTTACAAAAGCTGCTATGATTTCTGCGCGTTTATATCCAAAGGTTTTTTCTTTACTCGCGTCACTCTTTCCTAGGAGTAGTGCAATATAACTCACAATTAGTGAGATGACATCTGAAAAGTTGTGTAGGGCATCAGATAAAAGAGCTAATGAGCCTGAAAGAATTCCACCTACCACCTGAGCACCAGTGATAATCACATTTAAAAGAATCGACCATTTTAAGGAAGATTCTCTTCGATGATGGTGGTGGTGATGTCCCATTTATGCGCAAGGAATTTTAGCTACTCTATTTTGGTGTCTCCCTCCTTCAAATTCAGTATCTAAAAAAGTTTCAACCATCGCAAGTGCTTGAGGAATAGAAATGTATCGAGCAGGTAAACTTAAAATATTAGCATTGTTGTGTTGTTTAGCTAAAGCAACTATTTCTTTATTCCAACAAAGTGCCGCTCTAATTTCTTGATGCTTGTTTGCGGTCATCGCCGCTCCATTTCCAGAACCACAAATAATGATTCCTAAATCAGAGTCTCCTGTCGCTACAGATTCTGCAACAGGGTGAATAAAATCAGGATAATCTACAGAGTCCTCTGTATTTGTTCCGTAGTTTACCACTTCAATTTTTCTATCTTTTAAAAGTGTTACTATTGCTTCTTTATAAGCAGGTCCAGCGTGATCGTTTCCAATGGCAATTTTCATAAGTGCTAATTTAAAAGGTAAAGTTACAATTATTGATTGAGATGTCCTTATAAACATCTTTATTAATAAGTATTCTATAAAATTCACATTCTCAAGCTATTAACT
>DAIRFL010000029.1:0-13110 GCA_036795105.1 Flavobacteriaceae bacterium
CTTAAGCGGATGCAAATATAAATTCAAATTGTGGAAAACCAAACAAAAACATAAAAAAAGCGCTTCGTTTTTATTCTTTTTTTTTCTTTGTAGTATGAATCTAGTTTTAGACATCGGAAATACCAGAGTAAAAGCAGCTGTGTTTAAGGAAAATACGCTTGTTGATACCTGGGTTTGGGAACGCTCAGCGGCTCTGAAGAATACGGAAGATATTCTTTCGAGATTTTCAATTAAAAGTGCAATGGTCGCTTCTGTGGGTGGAAGCTTTAAAGAATTAACAGCTCTTTTAGAAGATTCTGTTTCTTCATTTTATATACTGAGTTCCTTTTCGGTGATGCCTTTTGAGCATACCTATAAGACTCCTTTAACCCTTGGAGTGGATCGATTGGCAGTTGTTGCAGCTGCACAGTTTTTGTACCCTAAAAAGAATTGTCTTATTATCGATGCTGGGAGTTGTATTACCTATGAATTATTAACTAGTTCTGGTGTGTACTTAGGAGGAGGTATTTCTCCTGGAGTTCAAATGCGCTATAATGCTATGAATACTCAAACGGCTTCATTGCCTTTACTATCACGTCCCCAAACTGTTAAGCCTTATGGTGAGAGTACCGAAAGCTGTATGCATTCAGGTGTTGTTTTAGGTGTTTGTCATGAAATTGAAGGTTGGATTCAATCGGTTGAAGCTGATCTTGAAAATTTAACAGTGATTTTAACAGGTGGAGACGCTAAATACTTGTCTAAACAATTAAAAAACACCATATTTGCCCATCCCAATTTAGCCTTAATTGGTATAAATCAGTTACTTCAATATCAGATAACGCATGCTTAAGAGAATTTCAATAGTATTTTTTTTAGTCCTAGGGACACAAACCTATGCGCAAAAGTATACCTCATCACCCTATTCTTATGTAGGCTTTGGTGAAATGCTTTCCTCGACAACCGTAGAGAACCAAGCGATGGGTAAAATGAGTATGTATACCGACAGTATTCATCTCAACCTTAATAATCCAGCAGCACTTGGGAAGCTGAAAGTCACCAATTACGCTATTGGATTGTCTTCTTCTTACTCATCTTTAGCTTCTGATTCTCAAAAATCAGATAATCTAGCTTCACGTTTAGAGTATATAGGGGTGTCGTTTCCACTTGCAAAGAAAGTTGGATTTAGTTTCGGAATAATGCCTTTTACTGCAATGGATTATCGATTGTATGCTGAGAGTACTGATTCTGATGGGACACAGTTAGACAATGTGTTTTCAGGAAGTGGTAATATCAATAAATTGTATTTTTCTCTTGGAACGAAACTCTTTAAGTACTTAGATGTGGGAGCTTCTATGTATTCCAATTTTGGTACCATTACTAAAGAGCGTATTCAATCACTTCCAGAGGTATTTAACGGTACCATTGATCGCAGAACATCGCGTTTAAGAGGATTGAATTACAACCTTTCTGCTCATTTACAACTTCCTTTAACGGATCAGGTAGATTTATACGCATCTGCAATTCACACTTCTGTAAATGAACTCTCTAGTGAAAATCTAAAAGAGATAGGAACGGTGAATTTGGATAGTGGAACAGATATAGAGGTTAATTCTGTTGACCTTTCACTTACTGGATTAGATCAAACCAATTTAGTATTACCTTCAAAAAATTCAATTGGAATAGGTGTTGGAGCTGATAAATCTTGGTTCTTTGGAGCTCAATATACGAGTTCAGACCTATCAGAGTTAGAAAATGAGTTTTTGGTTCAATCAAATGTGAGCTATCAAAAGAGCTCCCTTATAAGTATTGGCGGCTTGTTTATTCCCAATGCTAGTAACTTCGCATCTTACTTCCAACGTTCAGTTTACAGAGCTGGAATTCATATTTCCAATACAGGTTATGTGATTAATAATGAAGAAATAAAAGACTTTGGCGTGAATTTTGGTATAGGTATACCAGTAGGGGGGGTGCTCTCTAACTTGAATACAACCTTAAGTCTGGGGACCAGAGGTACTCAGAATTCTGGTTTGATAAAAGAAAATTATATAAAATTGAAAATCGGCTTGTCATTAAATGACATTTGGTTTGCTAAAAGACAGATTAATTAATTAAATTTGTAACCTTCAACTTATTGTGTAAGAACTACAAACTAATAAACTAATAAAATGAAAAAGAATTTGTTGATACTGGCTATTGCAGTTTTAGGCTTTGTGAAATTATCATTTGCACAGGCACAAAACCCTGAATGCTTAACGAACTTGTCTATCTATACGGAGTATGTTAAAGTAAAGAATTACGATGCTGCTTACCAGCCATGGAAACAAGTATATGAAACATGTCCTTCTTTAAACTGGGCTAACTTTTTATACGGAGAACGTATCTTAAAAGACAAGATCAAAAAGTCTGAAGGAGCTGATAAATCATCCTATATTACTATGTTGTTGGATCTCTATAAGAATTCACAACAATACTTCCCTAAAAAAGTAAAATTAGCGGATGTTAAAATTGACGAGGCTCTTTTAAAGAATGATGAAAAATTAGCTTCTAAAGAAGAGATCTACAATATTCTACACGAAGGATTTACTAAGGATCAAAAGAATTTTAAGAATCCAAAAGCCTTATACTTATACTTTTCTAACCTCGTAGATTTACACAAGGAAGGTTCGAAGGACCTCAATGAAGTATTTTCTATTTACGATGAGGTGGTAAATCAAATAGACGTTCAATTTGCTAGTTTAAATTCAACTGCTGCTAAGCTTCAAAAGAAAGAAGAAGCAGGAACACTTACTTCAAGAGATAAGCGTATGTTACGCGTAGTTGAGTCTAATTCAAAAGCATTTGATCAAATTTCAGGATCTATAGACACCAAATTAGGTCGTTTAGCTGATTGTGAAAACCTCATTCCATTATACGAGAAAAACTTCGAAGCTAAAAAAGGAGATGTTAAATGGGTTAAAGGAGCTGTTGGAAGAATGTTCTCTAAGGAATGTACTGACGATCCTATGTTTGTAAAACTAGTAGAGGCTCAAACAGCTTTAGATCCATCTGCTGATACTTATTTCTACTTGGGAATGCTCAAGCAAAAACAAAATGATTCTAAAGGCGCTGTTGAGAACTTTAACAAGGCTGTTGAGTTAGAGACTGACGCAAAAAAGAAATCATCTATATTATACAAGATTGCTTTAACCTATAAGAACTCATCAAAATCTAGAGCAAGAGATTTTGCTTTAAAAGCAATTGCTGAAGATGGTTCTAATGGTTCTGCTTATTTATTTATCGCTAATCTTTACGCAGGTTCTGCTAACCAATGTGGTGAAACTACCTTTGAAAAGAGAGCGATTTACTGGAAGGCTGCTGAAATGGCTAGAAAAGCTGGACGTGTTGATTTGAAACTCAGAAAAAGAGCTGCTCAAACAGTGGAGAGTTACGATCAAAGAGCTCCTTCTAGAACTGATATCTTTGAATCAGGTATGGCAGGAAAAGTTCTAACATTCAAATGTTGGGTTGGAGGTAGCGTTAAAGTTCCTACCTTAGACTAATGAACTCAAAATATACCCATATGGGATTTGTAATAGCCACAGCATTTGTTGTGGCTTTACTTTTTAATTCCTGTGAGTCTAAAGACCAGAGTGAATTGTTGGGTATTGATTCAAAGTTGTTTCCTCAAGGTATCGCCAAAAACTTCAAACTCTATTACAATGAGTATAAGGATGATAAGAGTGAACTCATTGCGGTAAGAGATACGACCTCACTTTCTGCTATTTTAGAAGCTCAATTAAGTGAAGATTATCAACAGTTAATCTTTCCTTTTAGAATCTTTCCAGAGGGATTGCGCTTAACGCTGATCGACGATGATGGCGCTCGAACCTATATCAATGCCAACTACGGAAAACTCTATGTATTGACCTCTATGGTGGATCTAAGAGGAGCTGTAGTAATTGAATTGCCTGATGGATCCATTCTCGAAACAGATCAACTCTATTGGGACCGAGAAAACGATTGGGTCTTTACCGATAGAGATTTTATATACACCAATCAAAAAGACAATAGTCTAATGCATGGACAAGGAATGGACTTTAAGCGAGATTTTACGTATTTTAATGCCCATAAAACCTATGGAACCATGGTTCTAAAAGAAGAATAATTATGTTAAAAGTATTGAGATTTACAGAGTATTTATATGTTGTTGTAGCCGTATTATCGATTCTTAAAATCGCGAATATCTATATCAATAAAACAGGCGAGGATATTACTTTGTTTGTGATTTTTGGAGTGGTTTCTATCGCCATGTTCTTCTTTAGAAGAAACTATCGCAGGAAATTTGAAAACAGAAAAAACAACTCCTAGTTGGAACAACAATTTTTAATAGTAGGCGTATCGCTTTTGTTTTCTGCCTTTTTCTCAGGAATGGAAATCGCTTATATTTCAGCTAATAAGATTCATTTAGAGCTGGAAAAAAAGCAAGAGGGAATCTTTGCTTTGATATTGACTCGACTCACTGCAAAGCCTTCTAAGTTTATCACTACGATGCTTATTGGGAATAATATTGCCCTGGTGATTTACGGTCTGTTTATGGGAGATATACTCATGGAGTGGTTTGAGCTTCTCTCTGCAAATTCTTCTTCTAGTTTTGTCAATGGTCTCTTAACTGATTTTTCGCTCTTTAGTCAAACAGTGCTCTCTACCTTGGTGATTTTAATCACTGCAGAGTTTTTGCCAAAGGTATTCTTTCAGATCTACGCCAATTCACTTATAAAAATTTTTGCCATCCCTGCCTTTTTGTTTTATTGGGTGTTTTCGATTGTGTCAAATTTTGTGATCTTCATATCTGATACGATTCTAAAACTCTTCTTTAATACAGAAGGAGATGAGGTGCAATCTGCTTTTTCAAAGACAGAACTCGGCAACTATATCAACGAGCAGATGGAATCAGTCGAAGAGGAAGACGAGGTGGATTCTGAAATTCAAATATTTAAAAATGCATTGGAGTTTACCAATGTAAAGGCTCGTGAAATTATGGTTCCTCGAACGGACTTAGTTGCAGTGGAGATTCATACAGACCCCAAGAAATTAATCGAACTCTTTTCACAGACAGGTTTTTCTAAACTCCTTGTATTTGAGGGGGATTTAGATAATATTATCGGATATGTACACTCCTATGCGCTGTTTAAAAAGCCCGAAAATATCAATAAGATTATCATGCCTATTGAGTATGTCCCAGAAACCATGTTGATCTCTGATATATTGGATGTGCTTACCAAAAAGCGCAAAAGTGTTGCGATTGTCTTAGATGAATACGGAGGGACCTCTGGAATGATGACTGTAGAAGATATTATTGAAGAGCTCTTTGGTGAAATCGAAGATGAACACGATTCCACAGACCTAATAGAAGAACAAAAGGACGATGGTTCGTATGTGTTTTCTGCACGTTTAGAGGTGGATTACTTAAATGAAACCTATGGACTCGGTCTCTTGGAAAGTGATCAGTATAATTCGCTGGGAGGTTTGATTGTAAATAACACTGAAGAAATCCCAGAATTAAACGAATCAATCGACATTGAAAACGGACGTTTTACCATCTTGGAGGTATCGGGCAATAAAATTGACCTAGTGCGTCTACAGCTCCTAGAAGAGAGCTAATTAGCAGCTTTTAATTTTCTTGTTTTTTAATTGCTTATTATTGTGTTTTGAGTTTCTTTTTTAAAAAGAAAACACTATTTTCGCCCATCTATATCAACAAAATATTACTATGGCAGTATTAGACAAAATCAGACAGAGAACCACTGTTTTAATTATCATCATCGGAATGGCACTTTTTGCCTTTGTGATTTCAGGTATTTTTACACAAAACGGTGTTTCACAGGAGACAGTAATTGGAGAAATTAACTCAGAGGAAGTAAGTATAACAGAGTTTAGACAGCGTTTGGAAGCTGCTGCAGAGCAATCTAAATCGAGCACGACGATGCAGTTAGTTGATCAGGTGTGGAATTCAGCTGTTAGAACAAAACTCTTAGAGCAGGAATTTGAATCACTTGGAATTTCAGTGGAAGGAGATCAGATCTTAAACTTCATCAAAGAAATTCCTGTATACGCTCAGACCGAACTTTTTCAAGATGAAAATGGGGTCTTTAGCAATGAAAAATTTATAGCAGCAGTTGCTGATTGGAAGGTGAATAACCCAAGACAGTATCAATTGTGGATTCAAGATGAATTGGCGATTTCTTTTAACGCTAAGGAACAAACCTTCAACAACCTACTCATTGCAGGAGTTAAAGCTTCTGAATTAGAAGGGAAGTACAACTACAAAGCGGCTAACGATAAGGTTTCAATCTCCTTTGTAAAATTAGCTTATTCTTCTATTGCAGATTCATTGGTTACTGTTAAAGAGAGTGAAGTGAAAGCTTATATGAATGAACACAAAGAGGACTTTGAGCAAGAGCCTTCAAGAGACTTGAGATTGGTTTATTTCCCAGAGGCTGCTTCAGTAGAAGATGAAAAGGCAATTGAAAATGACCTCTTAGCACTCTTAGAAGATTCTGAAGAGTTTGATGAAGACACCAATAGTACTGTAAAAGTTGCTGGGTTTAAGAACACCGATGATATGGGACTTTTCTTAGATCGTCATTCAGATATTAAATACGATACTATTTTTAAGTCTGACGCTGCTCTAGGTTTTCAGCAAAGAGAAAATTTAGTAGGACTCTCAAAGGGAGAACTCTACGGACCTTATAAGGAAGATGGATACTTAAAAGTATCTAAGATGATGGATATTAAGAAAAACGGAACTGCAAAGGCGAGTCATATCTTAATTTCGTGGGCTGGAGCTCAATCTGCTAATCCTTCTGTTACGAGAACTAAAGAAGAAGCGAAGTCAATTGCAAACCATTTGCTCAATCAAGCTCGCAACTCAAATGTTGCAGAGTTTTACCAATTGGCAAGAGATAATTCAGATGGACCTTCTGCACCTAGGGGTGGAGATTTAGGTTACTTTGTCGAAGGTCAAATGGTTGCTGAATTCAATGATTTTGTGTTTGGATCTAAAGTAGGAGCAATCGATATAATCGAAACAGATTTTGGATATCACGTCGTAAAAGTTGACGATAAAAAAGATACTTATCAAATCGCTACGCTTGCGAGAAGTTTAACTCCTTCAGAGCAAACGATCAACACGAATTTTAAAAACGCTACAAGTTTTGAAATGGCAGTGAGTGAGGATAAGTCTAAGTTTGGTGGTATCGCTCAAGAGAGCAATTACCAAGTAAGACATGTAAATAAGGTTGATGCGTTAGAGGAAAATTTACCTGGATTAGGAGCTCAGCGTTCTGTTATTCAATGGGCTTTTAACGAAGATTCTGCTATTGGAGATATCAGAAAATTTGATTTAGGTACTGGATATGCAGTGGTACAATTAACTGCTATCTACAATGAAGGTACTGTCTCAGTAGCGGATGCTTCTGTCAGTGCAATTCCTGCAATTCGCAAAGAAAAGAAAGCAGCGATGCTTAAAAAACAATACGCTGGAAAATCAATGGATGCAATTGCTTCTGAATCTAATGTAGCTGTTGCAACTGCTTCAGCGCTTAGCTTGAGTAGTCCAGTTATTCCTGGATCTGGAAGAGAGGCTTATATTGTCGGTAAGGCTTTTGGATTAGAGACTGGAGTTGAAAGTGAGTTGCTTCAAGGTGAAGACGGAGTCTACATCATTAAAGTAAGCTCTAAAACGGAGGCTGAAGAATTAGAATCCTATGCTGTTTATGCATCTTCATTAGAAGCACAACGCAAATCAGTAGCTTCTTATTCTATTTTTAGCGCTATTGAAAAGGCAGCTGATATCGTAGATAACAGAGCTGATTTTTACTAGTAAAGAACCATATCCCTAAAGGGGATTACAATATCAAAACCCTTTTCTATTAGATAGGAAGGGGTTTTTTTTGATCCACACATCAGTGCAAAGTCTCCTCCCCATGCACCGAGACTCTTGACTGCTCCATCGTAATCTGAAAAGAACTGCTCCTTGATGGGTTGAATGTTGAGAACACTGGAGAGTAGCGCTTCGTGTTTGTTTATTGACTCCTGAAATTCGCTGCAATTTTTGGCATTGACAAAATCGTCGGTCAGTTTGTTAATTTTTTCAACAGCAGCTTTTTTGTCAAAATCTATTTTTTGATAGGACCTTATTGCATCAGCGCTTATTTGTTTTTGTCCTAGGTGTACAAAAAAGAGTTGGTCTGCAAAGTTGGGATTAAATTGAGTGGGCGTACTCCTTGGAATTCTGTCCTCTAAACTGTAAATGATAGCTTCCTTAGCCTGTGCACAGGCAATATCGTATCCACTTCCTTTAAATCTGCCTTTGAGAAGTTGATAGGGATCGATCAAAGCCCATTGAGCGATCGTACTTATAAGAGTCGAAGAAGAACCCAGTCCCCAGTCTCTTGGAAACTCTAAAAAACTCTTGGCACTTAGGCCATGACTCAAGAACTCAGAATTCAAGTCTTTAGCTCTTTTTAAGAGCGCTATGAGGTGTTTGGCGATTTTGGGATCTGAGGCTTCTAATTCTTTAAAGTCGATCGTACAACTCATCGAAAACCACAATTCCTTACGATGATCGTAACTCTCCCATTGAATACGGGAATCCTCTCGATCTTGAATTTGTAGAAGCTGGCCTTTCTCTGTAGGGAGCGCCAAACCTTTAGCTCCATCTAAGATGAGGTATTCTCCACTGAGGAGTAATTTTCCGTGAGCGTAGAATTCTCTCATTTAAGATCTGAGTTTAATCAGTGCCTTACTCACATTAGAAAAACTCACAGTCTTATTCTTAAAGTCTTCATTGAGTTGAATTTTTTCTTCTTGAGTGGCTCCAAGTTGATTGAGGATATTCAATAGATGCATTTTCATATGTCCTTGTTGAATACCAGTAGTGACCAATGATTTTACAGCTGCAAAGTTTTGAGCCAGTCCTGCTACTGCAATAATTCTCATGAGATCTTTTGCAGTGGGGTTTTGAAGTATTTCAAGGGCTAGTTTTACCAGTGGATGTAATTTAGTCAGCCCTCCAACAGTTCCTACAGCGAGTGGAATATCAATCCAAAAACTAAATTGATCTCCTTGAATCGATGCGTGAGAAAGACTGGAATAGGATCCATCTTTTGAAGCATAAGCATGTGCAGCGGCTTCAATTGCTCTAAAATCATTTCCAGTGGCGATAACCACTGCGTCAATGCCATTCATGATACCTTTATTGTGGGTAACTGCTCTATAGGGAGATGCTTTGGCTATATTAATAGCCTGTACCATCTTCTTTGCAAATTCTCTAGGTGGTACCTCGGCAATACTACCCAATTCATCTACAGCACAGCTCACTTTTGCTCTTACCGTACAATTTGGAACGTAATTAGACAAGATGCTCATGACTACCTCTAAATCAATTTGATGTTTGATCGCTTCACCTTCTAGGGTCTTGGAGAGTTGTTCCAAACAGGAATTGATAAAATTTGCCCCCATGGCATCTGCAGTTTCAAAGGTGCAGTGTAGTTGGTAGTAGTGCTGAAGGTCGTGTGTTTTGTCTTTGAGTGTTACACTGCTAAGACCACCACCTCTTTGCTCCATATTGGCTGTAAGTGGTTTACAGTCTTCGATGAGTTGCTCCTTAATGGTATTAAAAAACTCCTCGAGACGATCCTTCTCTCCTGGATAGATAAAGTGAACTTGACCTATTTTTTCAGTTCCGATGATTTCAGTAGTAAAGCCTCCTCTTGTAGACCAGTATTTGGCCGCTTTGGAAGCTGCAGCCACCACAGAACTCTCTTCGATAGCCATTGGGATGGTATAATAGTCACCATCGATTAAAAAGTTAGGGGCAACTGCCAAAGGCAGGTAGTAGTTAGAAATGGTATTTTCAATGAATTCATCGTGTAATTGCTGAAGCTTCTCATCAGTGTTCCAATAGGATTTGATAAGCGCAGTACTTTTTTTAGGATCATGAGTGTAATTATTAGCTACCCATGCAATTTTTTCTTCTTTGGTCCACTTTGAAAATCCTTCAACAGATCTACTCATTGATTCATAATTTTAAGACAAAGATACATATTGTTTGGCTGAAGTCCATTTAATATGCGAATCCCTAAAATGATTCTAAGTTGTGATAATTGTCAACTATTTAATTTAGAAGGGGATTTTTATCTCTTTTTTCAAATTTAATGTTATTTTTAGGCGACTTATTGGATAAAATGTAACAAACAAACTTCATAACAAACACACTATGAATACTTTTTTTAAACTCTTTTTCTTCTTAGTAGTAAGCACCTCTATAGGTTTTGCTCAACAAAAGTCGGTCAGTGTAGATGAACTATACGATGGAACTTTTAGAACAAAGGGAATGGATGTATTGAGATCGAGAGCAAATGGAACGCAATATACACTGCTCAATTACGATCGAGAAACGAAGGTTCAAACCATTGATTTGTACGACTATAAATCTCTTAATAAGGTAGAAACTTTATTGTCTACAGAGGATTTGGAAGGCATTTCTTATATGAGTTCTTATTCTTTTAGCAAGGATGAACAAAAGGTGCTTTTGGCTACTAATTTAAAGCCCATCTATAGGAGGTCTCGCCTTGGAACCTATTACGTTTACGATTTTAATTCAAAGGAACTCATAAAGATCTCTGAACATCAAGTTCAAGAACCAAGTCTCTCTCCTGATGGATCAAAAGTAGCTTATGGTTACCAAAACAACCTATACCTATTCGATTTGGCTTCTAAAGAGACGACTCAAATCACCTTTGATGGGAAGAAAAATCACATTATTAATGGGATTACAGACTGGGTTTACGAAGAAGAATTTTCTTTTGTCAAAGCATTTGAGTGGAGTCCTGAGGGAACCCATATCGCTTTTTTGAGATTTGATGAAACAGAGGTTCCTGAATTTTCAATGCCTATTTATGGCGAGGATCTCTACCCACAAATACAGACTTTTAAGTATCCAAAAGCTGGAGAAAACAATGCAGTGGTTAGTTTGCACCTATATGAGTTGAATGCTGCTTCAGTAACTAATATTGAGGTTGACGCTTATTATATTCCTCGTATCAAGTGGAAAAACAATGTAGATGAACTCGTTTTTCAAACACTGAACAGACACCAAAACAAACTTGTCTTATACAACTACAACAAGACTAGTAAACAACTCAGTGTGTTACATACAGAGACCGATGCTGCTTATGTGGATGTCAATAATGATCTAACTTTTTTAGTGGACGATAGTTTTATTTGGACTTCAGAAAAGGACGGTTACAACCATTTGTACTTACACGACAAAAGCGGAAAGCAAAAAAGACAGCTTACTTCTGGAGCCTGGGAAGTGACCTCTTATTACGGATATGATCAGAAGAATAAGAGAATTTTTTTCCAATCTACAGCAGAGGGGTCAATTAATAGAGATGTGTATTCAGTAGGCATTAACGGTAGAGGTCTCAAGCGCCTAACTTCCAAAGACGGAATCAACAGAGCGAGTTTTAGTGCTGACTTTACGTATTTTATCAATACGCATTCTAACGCGATTACACCGCCTTCTTATACCTTGTATACTACTGTTGACCAAAAGCGTTTAAGGGATTCAAAATCACCTCAGTCACTCGTTCTTAAAACCGTGGTTGAAAATTCAGCGCTCTTGAAAAAGTTAGAGGACTACAGCATTAGTTTTAAAGAGTTTTCCACCATTGAAATCAATGGAAATGAGCTCAATATGTGGATGATTAAACCTGTGGATTTTGACCCTTCTAAAAAATACCCACTATTGATGTTCCAATACTCTGGACCTGGTTCTCAATCAGTGTCAAATTCTTGGATGGGAGCGAATGACTATTGGTATCAATTACTACAGTCAAAAGGATATGTTATAGCCTGTGTAGACGGTAGAGGAACTGGATTTAAGGGAAGAGATTTTAAAAAGACTACCTATTTACAATTAGTTCGCTACGAGAGTGACGATCAAATCGCCGCTGCTAAAAAATTATCAGATTTAGATTATATCGATGAAGATCGAACTGCAATTTGGGGATGGAGTTATGGTGGAGATATGGCCATGCATTGTATCTTAAAAGGGAACGATGTGTTTGAGGCTGCTATATCGGTAGCACCTGTTACTTCTTGGAGGTTTTACGACACTATTTATACGGAACGATTTATGAGAACTCCTCAGGAGAATGCAGAGGGCTACGATTTAAACTCCCCACTTAATTATGCAGATCAGTTAAAAGGAAAGCTTTTATTAGTTCACGGATCGGCTGATGACAATGTACACTTTCAAAATACCATGAGAATGGTAGAGGAACTCGTTCAGGCAAACAAACAATTTGAATGGGCAGTTTATCCCGATAAGAATCACGGAATTTACGGAGGTAAAACCAGAGTTCAGCTCTATACGAAGATGACTAATTTTATACTAAACAACCTATAATAAACTTACAAACAACCTAAACAAACACTATGGACCAATCAATCAAAGCGCCTTCTGAGCAAGAACTCTTTGGGCATCCAAAAGGCCTCTATGTACTCTTTTTTACTGAAATGTGGGAACGCTTTTCCTATTATGGAATGCGGGCTTTATTCACCCTGTTTTTAGTAGCAGAAACAACCTCTTCAAACGCTGGTTTTGGATGGTCGAATGAAGAAGCCTTAGCACTTTATGGATGGTATACCATGTTGGTATATATGTCGTCCATTCCAGGTGGTTGGTTAGCTGATCGTATTTTGGGACAAAAGAAGACGGTAATGTTAGGAGGGGCACTTCTTTGTATTGGCCACTCTGTATTAGCCTTAAATTCTGAAATCACTTTTTATATCGGCTGTCTGTTTATCATTTTAGGGGTAGGAGGATTAAAACCAAATATCTCATCAATGGTTGGGGGCCTTTACAAGCAAAAGGACGAACGTAGAGACCTCGGATTTTATATCTTCTATATGGGAATAAATATCGGTGGATTCTTAGCACCTATTCTCTGTGGTTATGTGGGAGAACAAATTTCATGGCACTACGGATTTGGACTTGCAGCAATCGGAATGTTCTTTGGTCAAATCGTCTATATTTGGGGTCAAAAATACCTCAAGAATGTTGGAAATCTCATCACTAAAGAG
>DAIRFL010000257.1:0-2185 GCA_036795105.1 Flavobacteriaceae bacterium
GAATTCCTTCATCCCATCCTGGAATTACTTGACCAACACCAACTTGGAATGCAATAGGTTCGTTTCTTTTATACGAAGAATCAAATACCTGTCCATCAGCAAGAGAACCTTCGTAATGAACTTTAACTTGTTGACCTGACTGTGCTTGTGCACCTTCCCCTTTTTGGATGATTTGATAACGCAATCCAGAGGCAGTCTTTTCAAATCCAGCTGCTAATTCTTCTAATTCTTTTTCAATGGCTGCCTTTTGTTCAGCAATGCGCTTCTCTCTAGCACCTTCAAAGCTTCTAAAAGCTTCAACTGCGTTCCATTTCTCAGCCTCTTCACCAACTCTTAGTATTTCTAATGAATCAATTGTATCTCCTTGAGCAATAGCATCAACAATATCTTGTCCTTCTACTACAGTTCCAAAAACAGTGTGTTTGTTATCCAACCATGGAGTAGCTACATGAGTAATAAAAAACTGAGAACCATTGGTACCAGGTCCAGCATTAGCCATAGACAATACACCAGGTCCATCGTGCTTTAAATCCACGTGAAACTCATCGTCAAATTTATATCCTGGATCACCAGTTCCGGTACCTAATGGACAACCACCTTGAATCATAAAGTCTGGAATAACTCTGTGAAACGATAAGCCGTCGTAATAGGGTTGACCTTGTGGCTTAGCAGTGTTTTCTAAATTACCTTCTGCCAAAGCGACAAAATTACCAACTGTACCAGGTGTTTTATCTGCAGTTAATTGAATGAGGATTGCTCCTTTTGTAGTATTGAATTTTGCGTAAATACCGTCTTGCATGACTCTAAATTTTTAATGAGCTGCAAAGATACTAAAATAAGATACGTTTGACCAACTAAAACCCATTTTGATCTACGAGGTAAATCAAGGAAGCCATCGCTCCAAGCCCTAAGTGCAATTCTCTCTTGTTTACATGTTCAAAGGTGTCATTAGCAGCGTGATGGTGATCGAAGTATCGCTGTGGATCAGGTCTTAGCCCTGAAAGTACTGTGGATGCATCCACTCCTTTTAAAGGACCAATATCTGCGCCTCCTCCACCTCTAAAGAAGGTGTTGACTAGATAGGGTTCAAACAAATGCTTCCAGGATTCAATCGTCGCAAACTGCTGGTCAGAAGCACTAAAAGTAAATCCTCTAGGAGTAAACCCTCCTAAATCACTTTCCAATCCAAAGATGTGATGTTCCTTATTCTTTTTAGCGTTCTCAGCATATTTAGTCCCACCTCTAAGGCCATTTTCTTCATTCATAAACATTACCGCTCTAATAGTGCGCTTAGGTTTATAGCCTATTTTGTTAAAGAGTTCAATCACTCCCATACTCTGAACACAACCTGCTCCATCGTCATGAGAACCATCTCCAAGATCCCAAGAATCAAGATGACCTCCTACTACGATGATTTCATCGGGGTATTCACTTCCTTTGATTTCTGCAACTACATTATAAGACTGCACATCAGGCATGGTTCTACAGCTCTGTTTAAAAAAGAATTTAATTTTAGGATTGAGTTCGAGTGTTTTACTCAGAAGTTCTGCTCCGTTAGTAGAAATCGCAGCAGCTGGAATTCTTCGTACTGAAGGATCTGCACTGTAATGCATGGAACCCGTATGAGGATAGTCGTCCAATCGCGTACTCAGTGATCGAACAATAACACCAACTGCTCCGTATTTAGCAGCTTCTGCGGCTCCATTTACTCTTTGTTTTCCAGCCTTACCATAAGCCTGAAGTGTTTGCACAAAGGTCTGATCCATCGGCTCATTAAAGAAGACTATTTTCCCTTCAATATTTGCTCTTCCAACTTCTTTTAAACCATCGATCCCCATCACTTCAACAATTTCAGCCTTTAAGCCTAAAGCAGGTGTGGCTATAGAACCACCCAACGCACAGATTGGAACATTAAAAGTGTTTCCAGGGGAAGTTTCTACATATGCAAACTCTGGAGTACCCCTAACCCACTTAGGAACCATTACTGGTTCTAAATAAGCTCTGTCAATTGCTAATTTTTTTAATTCCTTATAGGTGTATTGCACTGCTTCTTCTGCTTGTACAGAACCCGAAAGTCTTCCTCCTATTTGATTTGAAAGGTGATTTAACCAATCGTAAGAACTGCTCTGAGTCATTGCTGCATCAAAGATTTCTTTAATTTTTTTCTCATCTTCTTGACCAAAAC
>DAIRFL010000258.1:0-2174 GCA_036795105.1 Flavobacteriaceae bacterium
ATACGGTACCTTAGAAGATGGAGAAACACTAAATTTTCCAATTAAAAGATCAGATTTAGCTGCACTTTCAAATATGACAACGGCTAATGCTATTAGAGTACTCTCGTCTTTATCTAAGGAAAATATCTTAGAGATAGACAAGCGAACAATTAAAATAAAAGATTTTAAAGCACTGTCTAATATCAGTACGCTGGATCGCTAATACCTTCTTAGAAGCACCTAATTAATATTCCTCATTTCATAATTGTTCAGACAAGACTTTTAAGGTGTTGTGTTGTCAATACTTTAAATATGTTATAGAACACCTCTTGTGATGTTTTATAGCATTGTAGCTTATGTTGTGTCTTCCTTTCTTTGAGTTTTATATTTAATAACTCATAATCACTGATATGAATCAAAAGAACATGTTCAATAATGACATAAAAAAAAGTATTAATTTTTTTATGCAGACCAAAAATTGGTGGGGACCACTGCTTTTTATCTTAATAATAAGCCTCGCTGGAGTAGGAATGATTGGATTTCAGACCTATAATGATGCTCCTCCTATGACTGGTTTTAAAAACTCTAATGGAAATGAATTAATATCTAAAACAACGCTTGAAGAAGGACAGTTGGTTTTTCACAAATACGCTTTAATGGAGTATGGGTCGTTCTTTGGAGATGGAGCCCAACGAGGACCTGATTATACAGCAGAAGCTTTGCATAAAATGGTCTTATATATGGTAGAATTCAGATCTAATGAATTTGAAAAAGTTGAAGGCAGAGCTCCGTCAGAAATGGAGTATAAGATTATTAAGGAAAATGTAAAAGAAGAACTCAAGACTAACAATTACGACGAGCTCAAAAATACAGTTGTGTTGTCTGATGCTCAGGTTTATGCATTAAAACAATTGAGACAATACTATATGGATGTCTTTATCGATGCAAATACCGATAGCTCATTTCCACCACCAAACTACATCACCAATAGAGATGAAATAGAAGATTTGAGTGATTTTTTCTTTTGGGGAGCATGGGTGTGTGCAGTAGAAAGACCAGGATCTGATTTTAGTTATACTCATAACTGGCCCTATGATCCAGACGCTGGAAATACCCCAACATCTCCAGTTATATTGTGGAGTGTTCTGGGGCTATTAGCTTTTGTTTTGGCTTGTGGAGTGGTGCTTTACTTTATTGGCCAATACAATCAGTTACCTAATAAATTCTTCAAACAGGGGTCAAAGGGATTTTTGACAATCAAACAAATTAATCAATTCAAGCCTACAAAAACTCAGAAGGCTTCATTTAAGTTCTTTTTTGTTGCGATTATACTTTTTCTAATTCAAGTATTAAGTGGAGTTGTTACTTTGAATGAATTCATCGACTTCTTGGGATATATCGGTATTCACATCTCAGAACAGTTCCCTATTACAATAAGTAGAAGTTGGCATTTAATGTTGTCACTTTATTGGATTTCAACCTGTTGGATTGCCTCCTCGATCTTTATAATTCCAATTATGACTAAAAAGGAACTCAAGGGTCAATTAAAATTGATAAATATTCTCTTTGTCCTTCTATTTATTCTCGTTGGTGGTTCATTGACAGGAATGGTTTTAGGTCCTTTAGGTTTATTAGGGGAATGGTGGAACCTCTTAGGTCATCAAGGATGGGAATTTGTTGATTTCGGTAAACTGTATCAAGCCCTTTTAATGGTTATTTTTATCCTTTGGGCAATTGTAGTATACAGAGGAGTAAAGCCTGCGTTTATCAAGAAAGAACCATGGAATCTCCCCAATTGGATTATGTATTCTGTAATAGGTATTCCTCTACTATTTATTTCTGGTTTTGTCGCTCAGCCAGAAACAAATTTTGTAATTGCAGATTTCTGGAGATGGATGGTGATTCATATGTGGGTAGAAGCATTCTTCGAGGTATTTGTTACTGTAATCGTAAGTTATTTGATGGTTTTAATGGGCTTAGTGAGTAGACAAGCAGCGATTAGGGTTGTGTATATAGCTACTCTATTGTTTTTAGGAACAGGTCTTTTAGGAATATCACATAATTTTTATTGGAATGCTAAGCCTGTTGCTACTATGGCGTTGGGTAGCGTGTTTTCAACCTTGCAATTTGTTCCACTAATCTTATTAACTGTAGAAGCTTGGCGTTTCAAAAATATGCCTCGTATATCGATTAAT
>DAIRFL010000030.1:0-12968 GCA_036795105.1 Flavobacteriaceae bacterium
GGGATAATTCGTTCTCGTTCATCTTCTTCAATAAGCGTCACTGCTATTGGGAAATAGGAATTGTAATCGCGTTCAAAGGAGAGGTGTTTATAGGTCTTGTCTTGAAAGTATTTTCCGATGAGCAAGAAGAACACCAAGCCGGTTAAACTGTCGAAAAATCCAGGTCCCCAATCCATTAATACTTCAGCGGTAGATCTAATAAATAATACTGAAATTCCAAGGGCAATCGGAACGTCTATATTTAAAAATTTAGAACGAATCCCTTGAAAGGCTTTCTTAAAGTAATCAGATGCTGCGTAAAACACTACGGGTAAACTAAAGAATAGCATGAGACCTCTAAAAAAGTGCTTGTACTCTTCAATCCAAAGATCGTTGTAGTTAAAGTATTCTGGAAAGGACAAAAACATCACATTTCCGAAAGCAAATCCAGCAACACCGAGTTTGTAGTATATGGTTCGGTCAATCTTGTTTTCCTCCTTGTTGTAATCAGCAAGAGAAATATAGGGTTCATAGCCTATAGATGCGAGTAATAAGACAAGCTCTTTTAAAGAGATCTGATCTGATCTGTAATTAATAGTCGCTTTCTTATTTGGAAAGTCGACCAAGCTCGAAATAATGTTCGGACTTAATTTGTTGAGATTTTCCAACACCCATATACACGAACTACAGTGAATATGAGGAATGTAGAGGTTGACTATTTCAGTTCCATCAGAAGAAAAGCTAAGTAATTTTTCTTTGATATCCTGGTGGTCTAAATACTCGTATTCAGTTGTGATTTCCTTTGGAGTCGCTCCAGCAGCCTGTTGGATGCTATAGTAGTTTTCTAAGTTATTTTCTTTGAAAATACTATAGACGGTTTTACAACCCTGACAACAAAAATTCTTATCGTCAAAAACAAGGTTTTGATCCTTACAGGGATCTCCACAGTGATAACATTCTTGCTGTTCTTTTTTTGCTGTCATAATTGAATTCGCAAAGGTCGATTAGTTTTAAATACAAATTTATGATTTCTGTCAGTCTTTTTTTTGTTCTAAAGAGATAAAGAATTAACTTTATACCTGAATTTGTAATATGAGCGACCGTACAAATAGTAAATGCGAACAATGCATTATTAGACAATTTAATTCCATGAGAGCAATGACTCATGAGGAATTGTCTAAAGTTTCTGAATGTAAAGAAGTTAGGACCGTAAAAAAAGGAGAGATTATCTTTAAAGAAGGAGATGCGCTCAATGGTGTTTTCTGTGTCAATAGTGGAATCTCTAAACTCTCTAAACTTTCTGAAAACGGTAAGAGCCAAATTGTGAAATTGGCAGGTAAAGGTGAAATCTTAGGGCAACGCTCACTCATCGCTAAAGAAGAAGCAAATCTTACTGCTGAAGCCATAGATGATATGGAAGTTTGTTTTATCTCCAAAGAACACATCTTAGAACCACTCGATCGAAATAACGAATATTCTACAGAGATGTTACGTCATTTAGCTAATGAGTTAAAGGAAGCAGATGATGTGATTGTCAATATGTCTCATAAGTCTGTAAAACAGCGAATGGCTGCTTGTATCCTATATATGAATGATATGTATGGGAGTGATAGTGAAGGCTATTTAAACCTAGTTCTCTCCAGAGAGGATATTGCAGATATCGTAGGTACTGCTACAGAATCTGCTATTCGTATGATTTCTGATTTTAAAAAGCAAGGACTTATCAAAACCATGGGTAAGCGTATTAAAATTGAAGATTTTCGCCAACTGCAATCCATGGCAGAATAATTTCCATACTGATATTTATCATTGTTAGCACTTAGGAGTTGATTTACTTTTACAATGTAAATTAAAAACTCTATCGATTTGGCTGATCAAGCTTATAAGGTGTTAATTCCAACGGATTTTTCAGAACACTCATGGAATGCTGTCAAGAAAGCAATTCAGCTGTTTTGGGACAAACCAACTATCTTTCATTTTATTCATGCGTATAAACCTCATATCGCTAGGAGAAGATTTTCTGCTTCTGCCTTGTCTCTTGAAGATATGCAGGAACGACCCAAGCGAATCGCTATTGAAAAGCTTGAAGCTAGAGTTGAAAAAATTAAGGATGAATTTTCAAATAAGCATCACACTTATTCTACACATGCTTCTTTTGAGACCCTTAAAAATGCAGTACTTCATATACTCACTGAAATCGATATTGATTTAATTGTGATGGGTACTAAAGGAGCGAGTGCAATTGAGTATTCACTAATAGGTTCTAATACTCATAAGTTGATTCAAGCTAATACTTCATGTCCACTTTTGGCAATTCCAAGACAATGTGATATTGATAAAATCAATACGATTGGTTTCGCACTGGATATTAAGCGAAGTATCACTCCACAGCAACTCAAGCCTCTCATTGATATAGCATCTTTACTCTCGGCAAAAATTAAAGTGGTTTATGTAAAAAAACCTAATGACTCCTTTACAGAAAGTCAGTTTATGCAACTTAAAAAATTAAAGAACGCTTATCGAGATATCGCATTTGATTTTAAAGGAATGTTGGAGGTTAAATCAGTTTCAAAGACCTTAGAGCTCTATGCAGAAGAGGAAAAAATAGATGTTTTAGCGCTGATGAACTACAATTATGGATATATAGAGAATATGTCTAAAGCTGAGGTGGTCAAAAAGACCTTGTTTGAGTCTTTTATTCCAATTTTAGTGGTTTCGGATCAAATTGAAACTCAGTTAAAAACTGCATCATCAAAAGAAAAACATACAGTGCAATCTTAAGTTTTAAGACTAAAAGAGGTATAGATTAGCCATAATTTGTATATTTGCCTCGTTGTGTTGCGTCTTGATAATAGTTCAAGACCGTGTTCGAGTAGAAAACTACTCAACTAATGAAAGGCTTTCCTGTTGGAAGGCTTTTTTTATGTCCACTGTTTAATTATTCTATAGGAGATTCCGGCGGCTAATTTAGAAGTCCTTGAATCGATATCGTAGCTAGGATTGAGTTCAGCAAGATCCACACTGATTACTTTTTTGCTATCGAATAGGTGATCGATACATCGCATCGCAAAATCTACCTCAAAACCAAGGGGAGAAGGAGCGCTTACTCCTGGGGCATAACAGTCAGCAAAACCATCTAAATCAATAGTGATATAAAGAAGATCAACAGAGGAGCTAAAGGAATCAATGGTTTTGAATACCTGATCCAAATGCTGAAGTGTTGAATGTTTTCGAGCGATGAGTTGAACCCCTAATTCTCTTGCTCTATCCATTAGGGATGGAGGATTGGAATGTTCTCTATAACCGATACAGAGATAGTGAAAATCATCTGATTCAGATGCGATTTGATTAAATGGAGAGCCAGAATGTGCCCCCTTATCGAATGGTCTTAAATCCAAATGCGCATCAAAGTTGACAATGCCAATTTTTTGGTCAGGACAGGCTTTTTGAATTCCTTTAAAGTGCCCATAAGCGATATCGTGACCTCCACCAATAAGAAGAGGTTTAACAGCTTTTGTAATCATTTTATAGACTGCATCTGATAAGCTCTTTTGTGCATTTTCTAAATCTGAATTAACACACTGAATATCTCCTAAGTCGTAAAGCGACACCTCTTTGTCAAAGTGATCTGCAAGTGTTCCAAAACTAGTTCTAAAAGCAGCAGGACCCACTGCAGCTCCAATTCTTCCTTGATTTCTTTTAACTCCTTCATCTACACCATAACCTAAGATTCCAACGGATTTACAATCAGAATCTTTTAACTCACTTAGCTCACAACAGTGAATACGCTGGTAGATATAGTCCTTTTGTAGGGTCTTTCTACCCTTCCAATTATCTGGATTTGGAGCCTTGTAGTTCATATTAAAACAAATCTTTTAAATGCTCTTGTGACACCTCATTTGCTGCAGTAACCTTAAGATTGTCGTAGTCTTTTTGAATGCGTTCAATACTAAATACTGCATTTTCATTTTTGGCCCAGGAACGTCTTGAAAGACCATTGGTCACATCGTAAAAAAGCATTGATTCCAATCGAGTTTGAGCCTGCTTAGTTCCATCGAGCACCATTCCAAACCCACCGTTGATTACTTCGCCCCATCCAACGCCGCCTCCATTGTGAATAGAAACCCAACTAGCACCCCTAAAACTATCGCCAATTACATTGTGAATTGCCATATCAGCGGTGAATTTACTTCCATCATAGATATTAGAAGTTTCTCTAAAAGGAGAATCAGTTCCAGATACATCGTGGTGATCTCTTCCAAGAACGATAGGAGCACTGAGTTCTCCCGAAGCGATGGCGTCATTAAAAGCCTTGGCAATTTCCATTCGTCCATAGGTGTCAGCGTAGAGTATTCTAGCCTTTGATCCTACCACTAATTTGTTTTCAGCTGCATTTTCAATCCAGAGAATATTATCGCTGAGTTGTTGCTGAATTCTCTTAGGTGCTTGTTTTTTTAAGTCTTTCATCACCTCTAGGGCAATGGCATCTGTTTTATCTAAATCTTCCTGTTTTCCTGAGCTACAAACCCATCGAAAAGGTCCAAATCCATAATCAAAACAAAGCGGCCCTAAAATGTCTTGAACATAAGAGGGATATTTAAAATCAATCCCGTTTTTAGCCATTACTTCAGCTTTAGCTTTAGATGCTTCTAATAAGAAGGCATTACCGTAGTCAAAGAAATAAGTCCCTTTGTCACTGTGTTTATTAATAGCGTTTACTTGTCGAATTAAACTCTTGTGAACAGCTTCTTTAAAAGCATTTGGATCGGATACCATTAAGTTGTTGGATTCCTCATAAGTGAGTCCAACTGGATAATAACCACCCGCCCAAGGATTGTGTAATGAGGTCTGATCGGAACCTAAATCAACATAAATGTCTTCTTTGTCAAAAGCTTCCCACAGTTCTACGATATTACCGATATAGGCTATCGAAGTCGACTCCTTTTGTTCTTGAGCGATTCGAATTCGATCGATGAGCTGATCTAAATTATCAATCAACTCTTTAACCCATCCTTGCTCATGTCTTTTATGTGCTGCCTTTGGGTTTATTTCTGCACAGACAGTGATGCATCCTACGATATCACCCGCCTTGGGTTGAGCACCACTCATTCCACCTAAACCTGAGGTTAAGAATAATTTACCTTTAGGATTGGTGTTTGGATTAATTCTTCTAAAGGCATTCATAACCGTAATTGTAGTTCCGTGAACGATTCCCTGTGGTCCGATATACATATAAGAACCGGCGGTCATCTGTCCGTATTGGGTTACACCAAGTGCATTATAACGCTCCCAGTCATCGGGTTTCGAATAGTTGGGAATCATCATTCCATTAGTAACTACAACTCTGGGAGCTGCTTTCGATGAAGGAAATAATCCCATAGGATGTCCAGAATACATATGCAGCGTTTGCTCATCGGACATTTGAGATAGATAGTACATGCAGAGTCTATATTGAATCCAATTCTGAAAAACCGCACCATTTCCACCATAGGTTATGAGTTCTTCTGGATGCTGAGCTACCTTAGGATCTAAGTTGTTGTCGATCATCATCATGATCGCTGCTGCTTCTTTGCATTTAGCGGGATATTCATCTATTGGTCTAGCAAAAATTTCATAGGAAGGCTTAAAACGATACATATAGATTCTACCGTAGTCTTTGAGTTCCTGAGCGAATTCCTTTGAAAGAATCTCGTGCCACTGTTTTGGAAAATACCTCAGAGCATTTGAAACAGCTAATTTCTTTTCTTCCACCGATAGTATATCCTTGCGTTTAGGAGCTCTGTTCACTTCAGCTGAAGGAGTGTAAACTGTAGGCAATTCATTTGGAATTCCCTGACTGATTTCTCTTTGAAAGTTCGTTAATTCTAGATTCATTCTTGTGTAATTAATCTACCAGATTTAATGATATGTGAAGGACTTAGTTGTCCCTGAGTGTAAAATATAGTTCTGTAATCATCAGTAGGGAAGACGAGCAAATCAGCATTGAGCCCCTCTTTTAGAATTCCCCTATCTTTTAATTTTAAGGCATGAGCCGCTCTACAAGTAATTCCCGCTAAAAGTTCAGCATTAGATAGTTTCTCATAACTTCCTAAGATCGAAGCCTGAGTTAGTAAGTGTCCCATAGGAGCAGAGCCTGGATTCCAATCAGTTGCAATTGCCAAACAAGCACCTGCATCGAGAAGTTTTCTGGCTGGAGTAAAATTTTCTCCAAGACCTAGCGAAGCTCCCGGTAATGCCATAGCTACCGTATCGCTTTTAGCGAGTTGTTCTACTTCTAAATCACCACTAGCTTCAAGATGATCAGCGCTGAGAGATTCCATCTCCACCGCAAATGCACTTCCACCTACTGAGAACTGATCGGCGTGAATACAACTGTCAAATCCCAATGTTTTTGCTTTTTCAATATAGGGCTTTAGGGTTGAGGCGTTAAATGCTTCTTCTTCTAAAAAGGCATCAACTCGATGACATAAATTTTCTTCTTTTAAAACGGGAAGTAATTTTGAGGCGATCTCCTCTAAGTAATCACTTGGACTTCCATGGTAATCCTTTGGAAAAATATGAGCGGCAAGGCAAGTAGGGATAAGGTCGGCATCGGTTTCAGAATTAGCTAGTTCGATAGCCCTCAAGATTTTTAACTCTTCTTCTACAGATAGACCGTAACCTGATTTCACCTCAATAGTTGTTATTCCTTGAGCGAGTAATTGATTGGCTCTTTGAAGCGTAAGATCCGTTAAATGTTCAAAACTCGCAGCTCTAGTTTGAGTAACCGTATCCCATATACCACCTCCTTGAGCAGCAATTTCTAAATAGCTGACTCCTGAATTTCTAAGGGCATAATCCCGCTGTCTAGATCCAGCCCAACAAATATGGGTATGTGCATCGATCATTCCTGGAATGACAACTGAATTTTCAGGAAGGTCTATACGCTCTGCATCGAGTGATTTTGCTAATTGTTCAATTTGCTCAAAAGGAGCAATTTTTAGAATAATGCCCTCTTGTATCAGAATTCCATACTCCTTTTTAGGATCTAATTGACCATCACTGAGACTTCCCTTTAGAGGAAGCTTATCCATACAGATCAATTGATTTATGGGGCCTAAATAGCTGGTCTGTTTCATTTAAAATTGTTCAAATTCATCTTCAAAAATACAGGGATCGTCATCAATCTTATCACTGAGATCAGATTGAATCGCCTGAATAATCCTGTCTGATTGTAAGAGTTCAATCGCCTTTTCTATATCCTTGTGAAAAATGCGATCTACTTTTGCAAAGGGCACTTCTTCTCTAAGGGTTTGATGAACTTTTTCGAGAAGTTTACCGGATTTTAAGGGTCTTCTAAAACTGAGCGCCTGAGCAGCAGTTAGGAGCTCAATTGCTAATATTTTTTGAGTGTTAAAGGCTACATTAAGGGCCTTTCTACCACTGATGGATCCCATACTGACATGGTCTTCTTGTCCTAATGAGGTAGCGATACTATCGGCCGATGATGGAAAACAAAGACCTTTGTTTTCACTAGCTAAAGCCGCTGAAGTATATTGTAATATCATATAACCAGAATTTATTCCAGTATCTTCCATCAGTAATTTTGGAACTCCATGAGATAATCCCATAAGGGCCAAATAGATTCTTCGATCTGAGATGTTTCCGAGTTCAGAGGCTGCTAAACAAGCATAATCCAATGCCATTGCTAGGGGTTGCCCATGAAAATTACCACCGCTAATGGTGTGGTCCTTGTCAAATACAATTGGGTTGTCGGTCACGGAATTGAGTTCGGTCTCAACGAGTTCTTTTAGATGTAACCAAGCATTTCTAGAGGATCCGTGAACCTGAGGAATACAACGAAGCGAGTAAGGGTCTTGAACGCGATCACAATCCTGGTGATCTTTCATGATTTCAGAATCCTTAAGCATATTGAAGATTCTATTCGCGACATAGGAATTCCCTTTAAAGGGTCGAAGCTCGTGAAGTTCTTTTTCAAAGGGTTTTGCAGATCCTTGTAGCGCTTCAATCATCAGCGCTCCAATAATATCGGCATGGTTTAGACAGCGATAGAGCTCTTCTACCGTTTTAACGGCATGTGCTAGGATAAACTGGGTCCCATTAATAAGAGCCAACCCTTCTTTTGGGCCTAGAACTAGAGGTTCTAAGTTAGTTTCTTTATAAACCTCAGCAATAGCTTTTCTCTTGCCCTTATAAACGACATCTCCTTCTCCGATTAGTGGTAAAAACAAATGTGATAGGGGGGCGAGGTCTCCAGATGCTCCTACAGAACCTTGCTCTGGAACAATGGGTAGTACCTCATTCTCAATCATCCAAATAATGCGCTCCACGGTTGCAAGTGCAATACCTGAATAACCTCTTGAAAGGGCGTGAACCTTACAGATCATCATTAGTTTTACCAGTTCACCATCGATAGGATTCCCAACGCCGACACAGTGACTCTTGAGTAAATTAACCTGTAATTTAGCGGTTTCTTCTTTGGATATTTTAGTGGTACACAAAGGACCAAATCCCGTATTAATACCGTAAACGGTTCGATCGTCTTCCACGATGGCATGTACTGAAGCTCTCGATCGTTCAATTGCTTCTTTTGCTTGAGTATTTAGGACTGCTTTGAGTTCTCCTCTTGCGATTGCTAAAGCAGAACCACTGGTTAAAGCATCAATACCATAGTGAAATATTAGAGGTTCTTTCATTGATTTATTTTAAAATATATCTGATTTAAACTCCCAAGTATATTGGATAAAGTAGACCAAATATACAATACTTAAAACGAGTTTAAGCAATGTTCCAGCTAGAAATCCAATCAGTGAACCAATAGCTGATTTTAGCTTATTTGTAGATGCTTTATTGTAAATGAGCTCTCCAATATAGGCTCCTAAAAAAGGAAAAATTAAAAACCCAAATGGTCCAAAAATTGGAATTAATAGCGCAACAACAACCCCGATGATGGCACCATAGGCTCCTTTTTTTGATCCTCCAAATTTTTTAGTTCCCCAGGCCGGCATAAAAAGATCAATTAGATAGACACCAATAGCAATCAAAAAAGTGATGACTAAAAAACTCATGCTCATATCGACTGCTTTGGTCAGATATAAGAATAGTAGCCCTAGCCAACTAAGGGGAGGACCAGGCAGTGCGGGAATTACAGCTCCTAATATTCCTAAGAGAACCATAAGTAAGCCCAATCCAAAAAAGAGTAGTTCCATGGTGTATTTGTTTTTAATAACTTAAGCATAAGAGTGCTCTATGCTCTTTAAAAAAATTGTATTTTCGAACATTATGAGTAGATTCACTTTTAAGGTACTTATAGTCTTGTTGAGTTTAGGTTTAAACTCCTGTAAGTGGTTTGAATCAAAGGAAGCCATCACAGAACGAATTATTAAACAAGATATGCAAACTATCGATTGGAATCAAATTGATCGATACCCACTTTTTGCAAATTGTGATGAAAGCGCCGCTAAACTAAGTCAAGAGCGCTGTTTTGTGATAGAATTACAAGAGCATTTCAAATTAATTATTGAGGAAATTAAGCTGAATTACCCGCAGCAACTCACAGATTTAAACGCTGTAGTGTTTGAGGTGGATGTTCATGGTAAATTAAAGGCTTTAGAGGTCTTGTATCACGACCAAAAAGAACTACCTATATTAGACAGTATCATACAGCTGGGATTGGATAAGATTTCTCCATTATACCCTGCTATAAAGAGAGGAGTACCTGTTAGTGTCACCTATAAGATGCCTTTTAAGGTAGCGGTAAAACAATAAGATGTCAAAGGAGAAAATAATATTGGGAATTGATCCTGGAACAACCATTATGGGCTTTGGTCTTATAAAAGTTGTGGGAAAAAAGATGGAGTTTCTACAAATGAATGAACTGCTACTTCAAAAGTATAAAGACCCCTATGTAAAACTCAAACTAATCTACGAACGCACCATTGCACTGATCGATGAATACCATCCAGATGAAATAGCAATTGAAGCTCCCTTCTTTGGTAAAAACGTTCAATCGATGCTCAAATTAGGAAGGGCTCAAGGTGTGGCTATGGCAGCTGGACTCTCAAGAGAAATTGCGATTACCGAATACCTCCCCAAAAAGATAAAAATGGCTATTACTGGCAATGGAAATGCATCCAAAGAACAGGTGGCCAAAATGTTGCAATCCATTCTTAAACTCGAGAGTTTGCCAAAAAACTTAGATGCCACCGATGGACTTGCTGCCGCAGTTTGTCATTTTTATAATGAAGGAACAATTTCCTCTGGCAAAAGCTATTCTTCATGGTCCTCCTTTGTGAGTCAAAACAGTGATAAAATCAAAAAATAATGGCAGGAATATACCTTCATATTCCATTTTGTAGACAGGCCTGTTCCTATTGTGATTTTCACTTTTCAACTTCCCTTAAGCACAAAGATGAACTGCTTAAAGCGATGAAAGAAGAGCTAATTCTCAGAAAAGGGGAATTGCAACTACCACTTCAGTCTATTTACTTTGGAGGGGGAACCCCTTCTACACTAACAGCTGTTGAAATCGATGAATTTATGACACTCATAAAGGATCATTACCAGCTTGAAGAAGAGGTTGAAATTACCCTTGAAGCAAACCCTGATGATCTCACCCACGATTATATTCAGGAGCTAAAGAAAAGTTCAATCAATCGTTTATCAGTTGGAATACAATCTTTTAGAGATGTGGATTTACAACTCATGAATCGGGCTCATAATGCTAAAGAGGCAGAGGAGTCCCTAGAGCTTATTTCCAAAAACTTTGAATTGTTTACTCTCGATTTAATCTACGGTATTCCTGGACTGACAAATGAAGACTGGGAACGCAATATCAGAAAAGCACTTTCATACAACCCCAAGCACCTATCAGCTTATGCATTAACTGTGGAGGAGAAGACTGCCTTGGAATATCAAATCAGAAAAAAGAAGGTAGCTCCAATTGATGAAAACCTAGCACAAGAGCAGTTTTATATCTTAAAATCAATTCTGGAAGAGGAAGGTTTTGAGCATTATGAGATTTCTAATTTCGTCAAAGATGGATATTACGCTATTAATAATACCGCCTATTGGAAAGGGGAGTCCTATCTTGGAATAGGACCTTCTGCACATTCCTATGATCAAAAAAATAGGTCTTGGAATATTTCTAATAATGTGAAGTATATCAAGGCCATTCAAGAAGGGAAACTGCCTTCTGAAATGGAGCAGTTGAGCGAGTGGGAATCCTATAACGAATATGTGATGACAGGTCTTAGAACCCTATGGGGAATTAGTTTAGAGCAGCTCAAAAGCAAGTTTTCAAAAGAACTATTCGATTACTTTATAAACAATAGTGCAACTAAAATAGAATCGAATATTCTGATAAAAGAAAAGGGCAGCATTTACATCCACCCTTCCAAATTATTCTTTGCTGATGGCATTGCATCAGATTTATTTTTTGTCCCCTAACTTTCTTCTTTGTATAACTCAGTATAGTATTTATAGAAATAAGGGATGGTTTCAATTCCCTTGAGGTAGTTCCATACCCCGTAATGTTCATTAGGGGAGTGAATCGCATCAGAATCCAATCCGAATCCCATCAATACCGACTTGCTTTTTAAAACTTCTTCAAATAGCGCTACAATTGGAATGGATCCTCCACCGCGTTGTGGAACTGGTTTTTTTCCAAAGCTCTTCTCAATGGCTTTTGCCGCAGCTTTATAACCGATGTGTTTGGTTGGAATTACATATGGCATTCCACCGTGATGTGGAGTAACCTTGACCTTTACCGATTTAGGAGCGATCGCTTCAAAATGTTTGGTGAACAATTCGGTGATTTCATGCCAATCTTGATTGGGGACTAGTCTCATAGAGATTTTAGCATTGGCCTTAGAAGGAAGCACAGTTTTTGATCCTTCTCCTGTATATCCTCCCCAAATACCATTGACATCAAATGTTGGGCGAATCGAATTGCGTTCAGAAGTTGCATACCCTTTTTCACCTTGAACGTCTTCGATGTCTAAACTCTTCTTATAAGCTTCTAAATCAAAAGGAGCCTCAGCGAGTTCTGCTCGTTCTTCTTCTGTAAGCGGAATGACTTTATCGTAAAATCCTGGAATTGTAATGTGTTTATTTTCATCCATCGATGCTGAAATCATATCACAGAGCACATTGATGGGATTGGCTACAGCACCACCATAGACACCAGAGTGTAAATCGATATTTGGTCCTGTCACTTCAACTTCAACATAGCTCAATCCTCTAAGCCCAGTATCAATGGACGGAATTGAATTATCAATCATCGCTGTATCAGAGATGAGAATGATATCATTCTTGAGTAATTCCCCTTGTTCTTTGATAAAGATTTCCAGATTAGGACTACCCACTTCTTCTTCTCCTTCAATCATAAATTTTACATTACAGGGAAGTAGGTCATTTTTAATCATGGCCTCCACCGCTTTTACATGCATAAACATTTGACCTTTATCATCACAGGCTCCTCGAGCAAAAATAGCTCCATCAGGGTGTTTTTCAGTTTTCTTGATGACTGGCTCAAAAGGCTCAGAATCCCATAATTCAACTGGATCGGCAGGTTGAACATCATAATGTCCGTAAACTAATACAGTAGGAAGACTTGTATCGATTATTTTTTCAGCATAGACAATAGGATGCCCAGCCGTGGGATGTACTTTTACTTTGTCACATCCTGCTTTTTCAAGTGAATCCTTAACGGCTTCAGCAGTTTTTGCAACATCTTTGTCAAAAGCAGAATCTGCACTGACTGAAGGTATTCTAAGCAGATCAAAAAGTTCGTTTAAGAGTTGATCTTTATGTTCTTGACTGTAGTTTGAGAGTTTTTCCATAGAGCGTTCAATTTGTATTCAAACTTACAAAAGAACTTTTTTATAAAACAGTTCTTTTTAAAATGAATTTTTCATTTATATTTGCAGTCCTTTTGCAGGCGTGGTGGAATTGGTAGACACGCTAGACTTAGGATCTAGTGCCGCAAG
>DAIRFL010000259.1:0-2157 GCA_036795105.1 Flavobacteriaceae bacterium
GGCCTCTTCTTCTTGAGGGTTTTTAAGAGCAATTTCGTAGTTGTGAATGACTTCTAGAATCTCATTGTCAGAATCAAAAATACTCTGCTCGATGGTTTTATTCTCATCTAATTCGGGTTCCTGAGCTAAGAAGGAAGTTCGAATATCCTTGCGATAATTCACCATTCCAGTATCAGGTACATCCTTGCCAGAAACGATATTGAGAATCGAAGTTTTACCACTTCCGTTCTTGGCAATTAGTGCGACTTTTTGTCCAGCATTAATCCCAAATGAAAGATCTTTAAACAGCACTAAATCACCATAGGATTTGCTGATTTGCTCTACGCTTAATAGGTTCATGCTCTAGCGCTTTTTTGATGGGATTTGACAAGTAACAGCAAGAGTGTTGTGATCAGGGGGTAGAGTGTGTAATTAAAAGCCTGTAGTCCACTGATTGCAACAATAGGTATGAGTAAAATACTGATGATTACTATTTTGTGAATAATTAATTTAGTTCTCGCTTTGAGTTTCTTAAAACAAACCAAGGTCAATAAGAGGGGGTTTGCCCACAGAATATTGTAATTGTTTTGAGTCATATCGTGGTTGGTAAACAACCAAAGAAATAAAATTCCTATTCCCGTTAAAGCGGCCATTAAGTAGAGGGATTTAGACCACCACTGAATTGGTTTTGATTTGAAGACCAACCAAAGGCTAATGATTAATATTAAACTAAAGACATAGAGCGGAGAACTAAAAGAAATGTTGTTGTCATTTAAATTTGTTTGACTGATCAATTCCTTTTGAGTACGTACGAAGGCTTTGTTTGCAATGCTAGAGTGTTCTAATTGTAATTGGATATTTTCAGGGAGGAATCTATGCTCATCATCAGTAGCAAGTCGATCAATTTTGGAACCTAAAGCAATATTAATTCCCAAAGCTCCCCAGCTGTTTTCATTGAGCTCTTCATTGATTAATTCTCTAAAGCTCTTGTTGTCATCTATAAATTCTTCTTCAAAGACTACTTCAGGGCTTGTGGCGCTAATCACGTCGATAATTTTAGTAGCGCAATTGTTAAAGAAGAAGTGATAGGAATAGGTTCTGTTTTCTGGTTGAGCGTTATTCTCTAGAAACCTGAGCATTTCGTTTTGCTGCTCAGTCATCAGGTTTAATTCTTGTTCAACTATAAAGCGACCTTCAGATTGGTATTGATTGACAAAATCAGCAGTGCGATGTCTGACCAGCATATAATCCAGTCTTCCCTTTGCAAAATTCAGATAGAAATTAGGCTGGTTAAAATCAAAAACACCGTAATTGTATACTATATCGAGTCGATTGACAGGGTCTTTTACTCGAATAGCAGAATGGCCGAACTTAGAATAGAGTTCACTACCTGGACCACAACTTAGAACACTCACTTTAGCCTCTTTTGACAAATAGGGGATTTGAGCCCAACTGTAGTTAAAGAGCAGTATTGAGAATAAAATAAAGATCTTGTTTTTCATCAACTACAAATATCGATAAAATTTGTGGGAATCAACAGTTGAAGAACTCATTCTTATTTGTGTATATTTACCTTGTGAAATCACTGAGATCATTTGTGCCAAATGCCATAAGTTTTTTAAACCTCAATGCTGGGGTAATAGCTGTTATTGCAGCATTAGATCAACGACTAGAATTAGCTGTCGGTCTTGTATTGCTGGGTATTTTCTTTGATTTTTTTGACGGTATGGCTGCTCGAGCACTAAACGCTAAGAGTCTTTTGGGAGTTCAATTAGATTCTTTTGCCGATTTGATCACTTCGGGATTAGCTCCTGGAATTCTCTTGATGCAGCTAATTTCAAATGCTCATTTTGGAACGACAGAAATGAGTTTATTCGAAGCTGTAATAGATTACCCCATGATTCTAGTTGGATTATTTGTTCCTATGGGATCTGCATTTAGATTGGGAGTTTTTAACATCGACGACAGTCAAACAGACTCCTTTGTTGGCTTACCGACCCCTGCAAATGCAATTTTGTTAAGCTCATTGGTTTTAATCAGTTCCTATGAACCTGATAGCATCTTAATGCCATTTCTTGAAAACAGCTATGTGTTAATGTCAATAGCGGTTGTCAGTGCCTTTTTGCTCAATGCACCAGTACGATTGTTTTCCTTTAAAATTAAGAGCCTGAGCCTTAG
>DAIRFL010000260.1:0-2106 GCA_036795105.1 Flavobacteriaceae bacterium
GAACTGATTACAAATCGATTTTTTAACGATTCCAAAACTCACAAGTTCTCTCTTTTTGTAATGATAGGTCAAACCTTCTGAAAAGAGATCAGATGAGGCTTGGCTGGTTTTGTTAAATGTAACACCTAAGCGATCTAAGGTGTTTTCCACTACGGATTTTAAATAGAAAAAGTCAGATGCTCGCTCTAAACTATTCCAAGAATCAACTTCTCTATTTCCACTGATATAGATGGAGAGGTGCTTTTGTTCTTTAAAGTCATCTTCATTTCTGCGATAGGTTTTACCAAATTCAAAGAGTTTTAAATTTGACTTTCTGCGATTGATGTTATAGGCAATCGTTTCCAATCCAGTAAACAACATTGTAGTTCTCAGGGTAGATAGATCGGCAGATAAGGGATTGAGCATGCTGACAGCCTCACCATCGACAGCTAGTAAATCCTTATACTTTTCTGAAGAAAGACTATTGGTCAGTATTTCGTAAAACCCTTGAGAAGCCAATAGATTTCCAGTTCTGTTTTGAACTCTGTGATCGTCAAATGCTGACATCTGTGCGATAGAGGCGTTTACCTTGGTATCAAATTCAATATTGTTATATCCGTATACTCTGAGAATTTCTTCGATCACATCGACTTCTCTTTGTACGTCAGTTCTATAAAAAGGAATGGTTAGCCCCATACCACTTTCTGTGACATTATTGACTTTGATTTCCAATGAGGTTAAAATAGATTTGATAACCTCTCTTGGAATTTGTTGTCCGATGAGTGAGTTGATTCGATCAAAGGTCAAAAATACTTGATGATCTTCTTTCTTTTTAGGGTAGAGGTCCTCTACATCGGAACTGATAGTTCCTCCGGCTAATTCTTTGATGAGTAGTGCTGCTCTCTTAAGGGCATAATCTACGAATTCGATATCAATGCCTCTTTCAAATCTAAAAGAAGCATCCGTATTGAGTCCATGTCTCTTTGCAGATTTTCGAACACTTACAGGATTAAAGTATGCAGATTCTAAAAAGACTGCTCTTGTATCTTCTGTAACTCCAGAGTTTTTACCTCCAAACACTCCTGCAATACACAGTGGTTTTTCAGCATCACAAATCATTAAATCTTCAGCATCTAAACTTCGCTCAATATCATCTAAAGTGGTGAATTTAGTGCCAGCTTCAAGTGTCTTAACTACAATTTTATTGCCTTTGATCTTATCTGCATCAAATGCGTGAAGTGGTTGTCCTAAATCGTGAAGTACGTAGTTAGTGATGTCGACTACATTGTTTTTTGGATTGATTCCAATAGCTCTTAATCTATTCTGAAGCCAATTAGGACTAGGTTTAATTGTCAAATCAGTAATGGTGATTCCACAGTATCTGGGAGCTAATTCAGGATTTTGAACATCGATCGGAATCTGAAGATTTCTCTTATCTACGGCAAAATTCATGACCGAAGGTGTGATAATTCCCTTGTTGATTCCTTGTTGTATCAACCCTGCTCTTAAATCTCTTGCTACTCCAAAATGACTCATAGCATCAGATCTATTCGGAGTTAATCCTATGTCGAAGATTTGATCGCTTTCAACTTTAAAGACTTGATTACAGGGAGTTCCTGGATCTAAATCTGGATCTAAAACCATGATGCCATCGTGTGAATCTCCTAGGCCGATTTCGTCTTCAGCACAAATCATTCCCTGACTTACTTCACCTCTAATTTTCCCTTTTTTGATCACCCATGATTCGCCTTCTGGAGTGTATAGCGTGGTTCCGACAGTTGCTACAGGAACCTTTTGACCCTTAGCGACATTAGGAGCTCCACAGACAATCTGCAATGGCTCATCTCCACCAATAGATACAGTGGTTAGACTCAAGCGGTCCGCATTTGGATGTTTTACACAAGTCAATACTTCTCCGACAACAACACCTTGTAAGCCTCCTTTTACAGATTCAAATTCACTGACCCCTTCTACTTCTAAACCTAGATCAGTTAACAAAGCAGCTGTCTTGTCAGCATTCCAGTCAATTTCAATAAATTGTTTTAACCAGTTGTACGATATTTTCATTTGAGCAATTCTACGATCGGCTTAAACCGAATTTTACAAAGCACAAATATAAGCAATGAG
>DAIRFL010000031.1:0-12802 GCA_036795105.1 Flavobacteriaceae bacterium
GTTTTTTCCCATACTGTAATTTTTTGAAAAAACACCAGATGGACTAGCAATAGCAATGTATACATTTCCTACTTCCTGGTCTGAATCTCCCTTGGAAGGGCCCGCATTTCCAGTGGTTGCAATCGCAAAGTCCGAAGCTAAGCGATCCTTTACTCCAATTGCCATGGCTTCCACAACCTGAGAACTGACCACAGAGTGTTCATTGATCAGTTGTTTTGAAACTCCGAGTACTTCTTCCTTTACTGAAGTAGCATAGGCGACTACAGAGCCTTTAAAATATGCTGATGCTCCCGGATTGTTGGTAAAGCGAGCTGAAATAGAACCACCCGTAAAACTTTCTGCAATGGCTAAACTCATTTGTTTTTCAGTGAGCATTCGCGCAATTTCCAATTCGATATCTACATCGTCTCCTAAGGAAACCAAAAATCCCTTGAGTAATTCTTTTAATTGATTATAGGATTCTTCCATACGGATCTCCAATGTAGCTTTATCGGTACCCTTAGCTGTTAAACGCAGCCGTACTTTTCCTAAATTAGGTAGATATGCTAGTTTAATACTAGGATCTAATCCTTTTTCAAATTCTTCTATATGTTCAGCAATTGCTGTTTCACCAGGACCATAGGTCACCAAGGTCTTGTGTATGATAAAAGGGCGGTTAAATCGCTCGACGATCTTTGGGAAGAGCTGTTCTCTTAACATGGCCTTCATCTCAAAAGGAACTCCTGGCATGGATACCACTACTCCTTTTTCATTTGCAAGCCACATTCCAGGGGCTGTTCCATGAGAGTTAAAGAGCAATTCCGCTTTGGATGGTTGAAATCTCTGAGAACGATTGTACTCATTAATAGGAGTTTCAACATATTTGTCGAAGAGTTCTTCTATGTGTTTTAGCAATGCTTTGTTTTCGACGAGTTCATCCTTAAAATACTCACAGAGCGTCTGTTTGGTAAGGTCGTCTTTGGTAGGTCCCAATCCACCAGTAGTGATTACGAGCTCAGCTCTGGATTGAGCTTCTTTAAGGGCAGCTAGTATAGAAGAAGGCTCGTCGCTAATAGAGCTTATTTGTACTACACTAATCCCGATCTCATTGAGTTCTTTTGCTATAAAAGCTGAATTACTGTCGACTATTTGTCCGATGAGTATTTCATCGCCAATGGTGATTATTTCAGCTTTCATGAGTTCTATTTAACGTTGACCTTGAAGAATTCTTCTCCCTCTACACTTCCAACTAATTCATCTCCAGAGTTAACCTTACTAACTCCAGCAGGAGTTCCCGTAAATATAATATCTCCTTTCTTAAGCATAAAGTACTTTGATACATAGGATATAAGTTCGTCTATTTGCCACAGCATTAAACTCGAATTCCCGTCTTGAACCAGCTCACCGTTTTTTTCAAGTTTGAAGTTTATATTTCCCAAATCAGCAAACTGATCTTTTGAAACCCACTTACCGATAACAGCAGCGCCATCAAACCCCTTTGCTTTTTCCCAAGGAAGGCCTTTTTCTTTGAGTTTTGATTGAAGGTCTCTGGCAGTAAAATCAATACCTAATCCTATTTCATCGTAATACAAATGAGCAAATTTAGGATCGATATGTTTCCCTACTTTTTTAATCTTTATCAAGAGCTCCACTTCGTGATGAACGTCGTCGCTAAACTCTGGGATATAAAAATCTTGTTCCTTAGGAAGAACTGATGAATCTGGTTTAATAAATACTACAGGGTCTGTAGGACGTTCATTTTCTAATTCTGCAATATGTGCAGCGTAGTTTCTTCCGATACAAATGAGTTTCATCTCTTAATTATTAAAGTCTTCTAGACGAATTTGAGTGAGTATTTTCTTAGTATAAAGTGGGAAGTCTGCATTTTGAATCCATCCAAAATAACCTGGTTCACTTGCAAGTACTTCTTTTACTTTTTTGTTTTTGTGCTTGCCGAAAGAAAAAACAGCTTCACCGTTTTTATCCTCCACTATAAATCCAGCAAAGTCTAATGATTTTTTACGCTGGGTAAATTCTGAAAGCTTTTTGATATCGTTTTCCAAGGACTCATAGCGATCTAATTGAGCCTTTAAAACTTCAAAGGTCGCTTCCGTATCTGCTTCAGCAGAGTGAGCATTAGACAAGTCTTTGTCGCAATAAAATTTATAAGCAGCCTCTAAGGTTCTCTTTTCCATCTTGTGAAAAATAGTCTGTACATCTACAGCCACTCTATTTTTCATATCGAATTCCACTTCAGCTCTGAGCATTTCTTCTGCGAGTAATGGAATATCGAATCGATCGGAATTATAACCACCTAAATCGGAGTCTTTAATCATCTCATAAACCTCTTTTGCTAATTCTTTAAAAGTAGGTTCGTTTGCTACTTTCTCATTGGTGATACCGTGAATTTCAATAGCTTCCCTGGGAATTTCAATAGTTGGATTTACCAACCAAGTCTTGGATTCTTTAGTTTCGTTGGGATACACCTTTAGAACTGAGATTTCTACAATACGATCCTTTGCGACATTGATTCCCGTAGTTTCTAAATCAAAAAAACAGATTGGACGGTTGAGTTTTAATTCCATAAGTTAGACTAAGCGATTCATATCCCAATTCTCCAAATACTCCCTAACCTTTGCGATAAACATCCCACCTAAGGCTCCATTGACCACTCGGTGGTCATAGGAATGCGATAAGAACATCTTAGATCGTATCCCTATCAAATCACCGTCTTTGGTTTCGATTACTGCAGGAACTTTTCGTATAGCTCCTAATGCAAGGATCCCTACCTGAGGTTGATTGATAATAGGAGTTCCAAAAACGGATCCAAAAGACCCTACATTGGTTACTGTATAAGTACCTCCTTGAATTTCTTCAGGTTTTAATTGATTAGATCTGGCTCTTCTTGCAAGATCATTTACCTGAGCAGCCATACCTACTAGATTGAGTCGATCGGCATTTTTGATGACAGGCACTATTAAATTACCATCGGGCAAGGCTGCTGCCATTCCCAAATTGATATTCTTTTTCTTTATTACCGTATCTCCTTCAAGACTGATATTGAGAAGTGGATATTCTTTTAATGCATAGGCAACAGCCTCAAGGAATATAGGCGTAAATGTGAGTTTTTCTCCTTCGCGTTGTTCAAAGTGATCTTTTACCTTCTTTCTCCATTCCACCACATTGGTCACGTCGACTTCAATAAAGCTCTGTACGTGTGCTGAGGTAGCTATAGAAGCCTTCATATGATCAGCGATGAGTTTACCCATTCTCGATAGCGGAATACGTTCATCTTCTCCACTAGGAACATAAGTAGGTGCTTTTGGAGCTGGTGGTGCTTGTTGTGGTTGAGCAACTTCTTTTGGTCGTTCAACAGCAGTAGGAGCAGTTTGAACAGGGGCTGCTACTGGCTCACCTGATCTATTTTCTATATAGGATAAGATATCATTCTTCGTCACTCGACCCTCAGAACCACTTCCAGTGATTTGATCCAATTCTGCCAATGAAATACCTTCCTTCTTTGCAATATTTTTAACAAGTGGAGAATAGAAGCGTTCTGAAGTTTCAGTTGGTGTACTGATTTGTTGTTGCACTTCTTCAACTTGTTTTTCAATTTGTTGAACCTCTTTAGGTTCTTCCTTAACTTCTGGAGCAGCTTTTACCTCTTCTTTTTTTGATGAAGCAGCAAGCTCAGAATCTGTTTCAATCACAGCGATTACTTCTCCTACTTTAACCACATCATCTACCTCAAATCGCTTTTCTACAAGAGTTCCTTCCACTTCTGAAGGAACTTCTGAGTCAACCTTGTCAGTAGCTATTTCAACAACTGCTTCGTCGAGCTCAATTGGTTCACCTACTTCTTTTAACCAAGTAGTCAAGGTAGCTTCTGCTACACTTTCACCCATCTGAGGTAATTTCAATTCAAACTTTGCCATAGTGTGTTATTCGTACTTAAAAATATGAATAATAATTCGTTATTGTGTTTTCATAGAGTTTTCAAATGGAATCCGATTTAAAATACTTCTACCCAAGGTAACCTCATCAGCGTATTCCAACTCATCTCCAACTGCAATTCCTCTTGCAATTGTCGAAGTTTTCACATCCAGTCCTTCTAATTGCTTATAGATATAGAAATTAGTAGTATCCCCTTCCATGGTTGAACTCATTGCAAAGATAAGCTCTTTAATCGAACCTGATTTCAATCGCTGAATTAAGGCGTCAATTGTTAAATCTTGTGGACCAATACCCTCGATTGGAGATATTTTTCCTCCTAAGACGTGGTATCTTCCCTTAAACTGAGCGGTGCTCTCAATTGCCATTACATCTCTGATATCTTCAACAACACATATGAGTTCACTATCCCTTGAGGGGTTCGCACAAATATCACATTGCTCTGTATCTGAAATCCCATGGCAATCTTTGCAAAATTTAATCGTATCCTTTAATCGAACTAGTGAAGAAGCCAAATCATGAGTCTGAGTAGCAGGCTGTCTGAGTAGGTGTAAAACCAACCTAAGAGCAGTGCGTTTTCCTATTCCAGGAAGTTGAGCAACCTCATTGACTGCATCTTCTAAAAGTTTCGATGAAAATTCCATGTGTCAAAATTACAACTTTAGATTTATGTAGGAAGATTTTGTACTTTGCATTTGCAAAAAAATTTTATGAGCCCATTAAGCATTACTTTAATCATAGGAGCCTATTTTTTACTACTCATAGGAATCTCCATTCTCACTTCTAAAAACGACTCAAACGAAGACTTCTTCAGAGCAGGAAAAAAATCACCCTGGTATGTAGTTGCTTTTGGAATGGTAGGTGCCTCACTATCAGGAGTTACCTTTATTTCAGTACCCGGATGGATCAAAGGAACTGAATTCACTTATCTGCAGGTAGTCATCGGATATTTCTTTGGTTATCTCATCGTTTCCTTTGTTCTTTTACCCTTGTATTACAGGCTCAATCTCACCTCTATTTACGAATACCTCAGAGATCGTTTTGGACCGACATCCTATAAAACAGGAGCTTTTTTCTTCTTTATATCGAGAGTATTAGGAGCGGCATTTCGTCTCTTTTTAGTTGCCATCGTCTTACAACAGTTTGTATTTGATGCTTGGAATGTACCCTTTGAACTCACTGTTGTTATTTCAATTCTACTCATTTGGCTCTACACCTTTAAAGGAGGAATCAAAACCATTGTTTGGACCGACTCACTCCAAACCTTGTTTATGATACTTGCAGTGATTTTTTCCATTTACTTTATATCAAAAGACTTAGGTTGGAGCATCGCAGACTTCTTCGCCTCTGAAGAGCTCAAAAACTATTCCAGAGTGTGGATTACAGATGATTTTAACAATCGTTCATACTTTTTAAAATCACTTATTGGCGGCGCATTCATTACCATTAGTATGACCGGGCTAGATCAAGATATGATGCAAAAAAACCTGAGTTGTAAAAACATCAAAGACGCTCAAAAAAACATGATTAGTATGAGCATCACCTTAGTAGTAGTGACTTTTATTTTTATGCTCCTAGGTGCCTTACTCTTCATCTATGCAGAAAAAAACAACATTGGAATTCCACTGATGGATGGTCAACCAAAAACAGATTTACTCTTCCCTGAAATAGCACTAAACTCAGGTTTGGGAATGTGGGTAGCCGTTCCGTTCTTACTAGGACTAGTGGCAGCTGCCTATTCTAGTGCTGATTCTGCTTTAACCTCACTCACCACCTCTTTTTGTGTAGATTTTATAGGTTTAGATAACAAAACCGAAGAACGTCAAAAGAAAATCAGAAAACAGACCCATATATTGATGAGTCTCTTTTTAGTCGTCGTTATTATCGTCTTTAAATACGTTTTAACCTCCAATATTATCGACAGTCTTTTAACGGTCGCATCCTATACTTATGGTCCACTACTAGGACTCTACAGTTTTGGTATATTTACGAACTATCAAATCAAAGACCGATGGGTTTGGATTATCACATTACTATCGATCCTTATTGCAACCGCTATTGGTAACATCCCTTCAGAATACCTAGGTGGTTATCAGGTAGGATATGAGCTCTTACCCCTAAATGGACTGATCACCTTTCTAGGTCTTTATCTCATCAAAAAGAAGCACTCATAAAGAGGCTCTAATAAAGAAGCAATAAAATTGTATATTTAAGAAACTAAATCAGCTATCATGTACACTTCTTACTTTAAAGGCTTAGGCTTTTACGTCCCTGACAATGTTGTAACCAACGACGATTTATCTAAAGTAATAGACACTAGTGATGAGTGGATTCAGGAACGAACTGGAATTAAAGAACGTCGACATGTAGTTCCGGGTTCCGAAGACAATACGACTACTATGGGATTAAAAGCTGCTAAAATTGCGCTTGAAAACTCTGGTTTAGACAAAGATGAAATTGATTTGATCGTATTTGCTACCCTAAGCCCTGATATGTATTTTCCAGGACCTGGAGTTTATATTCAAAAGGAATTAGGACTTAGAAATGTGGGTGCTATCGATGTTCGAGCTCAATGTTCTGGTTTTGTTTATGCGACTTCTATTGCAGACCAATTCATAAAAACGGGCATGTATAAAAACGTTTTAATCATTGCCTCTGAATTACAATCTAAGGGATTAGATATGACCACACGAGGACGTGGAATATCCGTCATATTTGGAGATGGTGCAGGTGCTGCAATTATTGGAAGATCTGAAGATTCTAAAACTGGAATTCTATCCTCGCACTTACACAGTGAAGGGGAACATGCAGAAGCACTGTCGATGACAGCTCCTGGATTAGGTTCAAGATGGGTTACCGATATTCTCAAAGACAACGATCCAGAAGACATCAGTTACTACCCCTATATGAATGGGACTTTTGTGTTTAAAAATGCGGTAGTGCGATTTGCTGAAGTAATTAATGAAGGATTAAAAACCAATAATCTTGAGGCATCTGATATCGACTTACTCATCCCTCATCAAGCAAATCTCAGAATTGCTCAATTTATTCAAAAGAAGTTTAGACTCCGCGAGGATCAGGTTTACAACAACATCATGTATTACGGTAACACCACTGCAGCTTCAATTCCAATTGCCCTGGCTGAAGCCCATCAAAAAGGCCTGATTAAAAAGGGTGACCTCATCGTATTAGCGGCCTTTGGTTCTGGTTTTACTTGGGGATCCATCATTGTTCGCTGGTAGTGACATCTTGTCATAAAAACCTCTTTGGCATTTGTTTTGACTTATGTGATTAAAATTCACAAAAATTAAAACACAATACTATGTCAAAAGGTAAGATTAATGTTTCTGTAGAGAACATATTTCCACTGATTAAGAAATTCTTATACAGTGATCATGAAATCTTTTTACGAGAACTGATCTCCAATGCAACTGATGCAACCCTAAAATTAAAGCACCTAACTTCTATAGGTGAAGCAAAAGTCGAATACGGAACTCCAGAGATCCATGTCAAAATAGACAAGGAAGGAAAGAAACTCCACATTGTCGACCAGGGTCTTGGAATGACAGCTGATGAAGTCAAGAAATACATCAATGAAGTTGCTTTCTCAGGAGCAGAAGAATTCCTCGAAAAACACAAAGATTCAGCTAAAGACAGTGGAATCATCGGTCATTTTGGACTTGGATTCTATTCTGCATTTATGGTTGCAGACAAGGTTGAAATCATCACAAAGAGTTACACTGATGAGCCTGCCGCTCACTGGAGCTGTGACGGTTCTCCTAACTTTACTTTAGACAAGGCAGATAAAGAAGATCGAGGAACAGAAATTATTCTTCATATCGCTGAAGATTCTGAAGAGTTTTTAGAAGAGTCAAAAATTTCTGAACTACTTCTGAAGTACAATAAATTTATGCCTATTCCAATTGTTTTTGGAACCAAGACAGAGACCCTTCCAAAACCAGAAGGAGCAAAAGAAGAAGACCCGGCACCAACTCGCGAAGTACCTAATGTAATCAACAATCCTGAGCCAGCATGGACGAAACAACCAGCTGATTTAGAAACTACTGATTACCAACAGTTTTACAGAGAACTCTATCCTACTCAATTCGAAGAGCCTTTATTTCACATACACCTCAATGTAGACTATCCGTTTAATTTAACAGGTATTCTTTATTTTCCTAAGTTGAGCAATGATTTAAGTCTACAAAAGGACCGTATTCAATTGTACCAAAACCAGGTATTTGTCACTGATAATGTAGAGGGAATTGTACCTGAGTTTTTAACCATGCTCAAAGGGGTGATCGATTCTCCAGACATTCCATTAAACGTATCGAGATCCTATTTGCAAGCCGATGGAGCTGTAAAAAAGATCTCTTCTTATATCACTAGAAAAGTTGCCGATAAACTAAAGAGTCTCTTTAATGAAAATAGAGAAGATTTTGAAGCAAAATGGAATGACATCAAGGTCGTTATCGAATACGGAATGCTCTCAGAAGAGAAATTCATGGACAAAGCTGATTCCTTTGCACTCTATCCAACAGTAGACAATAAGTACTACACTTGGACTGAACTCGAGGAAGCGATCAAAGAAAAACAAACCGATAAAGACGATAAACTTGTAATCCTTTACGCCTCTGACAAGGAAGCACAGCACTCTTATATCAATGCAGCAAAAGACAAGGGATACGAAGTCTTATTATTGGATTCTCCTATAGTTTCTCATCTCTTACAGAAACTCGAAACTACTAAAGAGAACATTACTTTTGCAAGAGTCGATGCAGATCACTTAGACAACCTCATCAAAAAAGATGAAGATGCAATTTCAAAATTATCTGATGAAGAAAAAGATTCATTAAAGACTAATATTGAAGAAACATTAGGAACTCAAAGTTATACCGTTCAAGTTGAAGCATTAGATTCTAATGCATCTCCATTTATTATCACTGAACCTGAATTCATGAGGAGAATGAAAGAAATGCAGCAGACTGGTGGTGGCATGTTTGGAATGGGTTCTATGCCTGAGATGTACAATTTAGTAGTCAATGCCAATCACGAACTCGTTTCAGAGATATTAAATACGAAGACTGCGAAAAAGAAAGAACGACTCATAAAACAGTCGGTGGATTTAGCGAAGCTCTCCAAAGGCCTACTCAAAGGAGAAGCGCTTACAGAATTTATTGAGCGATCGTATAAATTTGTGAAATAATCCATTCTTAGTTTATAGTACAAAAAAGGCTGTCCAAATGGACAGCCTTTCTTATTTGAGCTTTCTTCTCATTATAAAACTAAATAAACGAGAAGCATGGTTAACACGTAAACCAATAATACTGAAACAAAAACAAGTGATTTTTTCATAATAAAACTATTACAGACTAAAGTTAGTTGTAAGTAACGCGAATCTCTATCAAAAACCTTATCAATATATTGAGAATATCTAACGCTTGTACTTTTCTAAAAAACTAGCCCTATTGTTTACCTGGAGTTTGTTGTAAATATTCTTAATGTGAAACTTAATGGTATCTACACTTAAAAACAGTTGACTAGCTATATCTTTTACAACTAAACCTTTTACTAATAGACTGGATACTTCTAATTCTCTTTTAGTCAATTGAAACTCATCAGAAGGAGTAATAGGCTTTTCTTTAGAAAAGTAATTCATTACTTTCTTGGCTATTTGAGACCCCATCACTCCACCTCCACTAGCAACCTCTCTCACCGCGGCTTCTAAGGATTCTAAATTGTCTTGTTTGAGCATATAACCTGAAGCTCCCGCTTTCAATGCTTCAAAAAGAAAATTGTCACTTTCAAATATCGTGTACATCAAGACTTGAACTTTATCGCTCTGCTGTTTGATAATCCAACAGGCTTCCACTCCAGACATACGTGGCAATCCAATATCACAAATAATCACATCGAGATCATCTAATCTGGCTTGTTTAAAAAATTCCTCGGCATTATAAGAGTCGTAAAGAACCTCAAAGTCTTTGTGATTGTTGAAATAAGCCACCAAAACTTCACGAATCTCTACAGTATCCTCAATAATTCCTAATTTAATCATGCTGAAATATAAGATAAATTCGAACGCTAAACACCTACCCATTAGGGTGGTTTTACAGTCGAATCGATATTTGAATCTGGGTCTTACCTGGTTTTGAGCTCATATCAAAACTCGCATTTATCAATTCAGACCTCATTTTCATATTCTTTAAGCCATTTCCAAGTTGAACAGACGTTTTTTCAAATCCCACTCCATTATCTATAAAAGTAATGCTAACTGAGTGTTTGTTAAAATGAATCAATACATTAAATTCAGTGGCATTAGAATGTTTGATACAATTCATTAAAGAATATTTAAAAATAAACCATAAGTTCTGTCTGAGCTTTTGATCTAGGCCTTTCTTAAAAGGAGTTCCCTCTATTGACATTTCAAATTTCAGGGAACTGTTCTGTGTGCTTTCATTCCCGTGAACCTCAATTTTATCTAAGAACGAATCCCAATTGTCGTTTTTGTGATCGACCGACCAAACAATATCAGACAGTGATTGCAATCCCGTTTTAGCATTATTTTGAATCCTGTTCAATATGGAAGGTGTTTTTTCTGGAGCGAGGGATGCGTATTGAGACTGAGCCAAAATTCCTCCGAGTACACTTCCAATATCGTCGTGTAAATCAGCTGCTATTCTCGACCTTAAGCGCTCATTAGTTCTGATGAGGTTAACTCTAAATTTAAAATACGAATAAGCTATTGCTAATAGCAGTAAAACCACAAGTAGATAAAACCACCACCTTTGATAAAAGTAAAACTCCTTACTGATGATATAACTATTGAAATGGTGATCACCGGGATGACGAACCTTTAAATTATAGGTTCCTGGACTGATTCCTACGAGTTCAATACTCTTACTGATATCCAATCTTCTCCATTCTTCAAAGAGTTCTGGTATCAAATACTCATATCTCACAGCATTGACATCCAATTCATTTTGCTTAAATTTCAATCGTATATAGGGACTGTCTTTTGGAATTGTTATTTCACTATTGTTGATATAGGAATGGTTGTAGTCAGTATCGACAATATTGTCTTTATTTGAGGTAACTACCTCCGATATAACGTAGCTTGGAAATTTAACATCAGCAATATCTCCGTCCAAGTCAATAGTAGTATAACCGTTGATTCCTCCAGCATATAGCGTATTATTAGTAGGGTTGTATCCTATAGCTCCATGATTGTATTCACTGTTTTCTCCTTTTGATTTTGGGTAATATGGTATAATGGAATGATTGTAGTACAAATTAAATCCATAGGCTGTAAATGCAAATAGTTTGTTTTGTCGATAGTCGAGCTGATAAATTAAATTATCTGTTAGGCCTTCTTTAGTTGTGTACTGTTCTAACAGTTCTCCTTTAGGGTTAAGAGCCACTAATCCACTCGATTGTGTGGCTAACCAAATCGTATCATTGATTCGAAGATGAGAGTGAATCGTTTCTGAACGATCCTTCGGATAGACTTTTTTCCAATCGCTGTCTCGTAACTGATACAATCCGTGTACTGAACTCACCCATAATTCTCCATTGTGAATAGAAAGATCTCTAACGCCAATACCATAGCTCAAATCCTTTTGATTCGAATGGACTTTTAAAACTTCATGGGTCTCTTTATTTACTTTTAAAATTCCTCCATAGGAACCTATATAGTAATAAGTCGTATCTTCTGTAATAGCTGTTATATAACTGTTTTCTCTTATTTGCCGTGGGCTTAGATCGGTTATAAATTCATAGGGACTAATCGATTTAGTTCTGCGATCAAATACTTCTAAAAAGGACCCCTCAGAGGTGAGTAATAGTCGATTCTCATCCAGAGGCAAGATTCTATAAGCAATTTTATGGTCGTCGAGATGAGTTAATGTTCCATCCTTATCAATATAACCAGCTCCCTTATAGGAACAGAAGAACTGGGCTCCATCATCAAAAAAATAGGTAGCTCGCACAGAATTCTTATCAAATTTTGGATTGGGATTGACAAAATACACCCCGTTATTTCGAACAGAGATAGAGTGTATCCCCTCTACATTACTCAACAAAATATGAGATTGAGTCAATATAATCTCACTTAGGGTCAGCAGATCCTCACTTAGGGTTTCATGGTAGATTGGGTGCTCATCATTTAATTTATTGAGCATATAGAGGTTTTTGTTATCAACGTAAAACATATGCAAGGGACTGTCTTTTACTAAATGAACGTTTTGCATATAATCAATACGCTCCTCTTTTTTTAATCGTTTAAAGTTGTAATAGAAAAAGCCTGTATTATTCAATTCTAAGAGAAATTCATCCTTTAGTGGAATTACCACCTCAATAGAAAGTTGATCTGTAACCTGAGTTGTAGAACTAATTGAGTAATCGAGAGGGTTGATTTCCAGTAATTGTCCTTCAGTTGTTGCTGCCCATAACTTGTCTTTGAATTCAGCAATTGAAGTTATTCCAATTCTTATTTGCTTTTGAAGCGACTTTTGAAAAACATCATCATTGATCATGACTCCCTTCTTTGTCACAGCGACTATTTGCCCTTCTCCGAAACCAAAAACTAAATCTCCATTAGATGTTTCATAAGTTATTCGATTGGTTGCATCGTGTAAATCAAATGCCGTGAGATCAACAGGGACGTAGAGCCACTGATCTAAGTCGATAAATCCAATTTTATTTATTCCAGTGATCCATATTTTATTAGACAAACTAAAGAACAGTGTCTTTGGGGCAGTGATATCAAATCCATCAAAAGCAGCAGCCATTTCTTGAGATTCTGTGCCATCGAATCGATAGAGTTTATTATTGGCTATAAACCAAATGAAATTTTGGTGATCGACTATAAATG
>DAIRFL010000261.1:0-2093 GCA_036795105.1 Flavobacteriaceae bacterium
TTACAAATGCTTTCTAAAAGAGCAACATCACTATTTGAAAATGCATCAATCGTATGTGAATCGATGTCGATCTGACCGATATTATCTCCGTCTTTAATGATGGGGATAACAATCTCAGATTTAACAGTGATACTACAAGCGATATAATTGTCTTGAGCTTTGACATCTGGAACGATAAAGTTTTCATTGCTCACCGCAACTTGTCCGCAGATTCCCTTTCCAAAAGGAATGACGGTATGATCGGTTGGTGCACCGGCATACGGACCTAGAATCAATTCTTTTTTGTCTCCGTTTTTAAAGTAAAATCCAACCCAGTCATAGTGAGCTACCTGTTCTTGTAAAAGATCGCATATCGATTGGAGTAATTGCTCAGAATCACTATAGGTACTGTATAGAGATTGAAGCTGCTGTTCTAATTCTTGATAATTCATTTTGCAAAATTAAAGAAAAAGTACTTATGAATATCCTTTAGGGGAATCAAATAAAAAACCCCCAAGGAATCCTTGAGGGTTAATTGTTATTTTTGATGTTTTTCTTACATCATACCTGGCATACCACCACCCATTGGAGGTGCTGCTGGAGGATTTTCTTCTTTAATATCAGTTAAAGCACATTCGGTAGTAAGAATCATTCCAGAAACGGATGCTGCGTTTTCAAGAGCAACACGAGTTACTTTCTTAGGATCGATAATACCTGCTTCTAACATATTGGTATAGGTTTCACTTTTAGCGTCATAACCAAAGTCGTCTTTACCTTCGTATACTTTTGAAACGACTACAGAACCTTCGCCACCTGCATTTTCAACGATAGTTCTAAGCGGTGATTCAATAGCTCTAGCTACAATTTGAAGTCCAGTTGCTTCATCAGCGTTTTCTGGTTTTACCTTGTCTAAAGAAGCCTTAGCTCTGACAAGTGCAACACCACCACCGGCAACGATTCCTTCTTCAACGGCAGCACGAGTAGCGTGAAGTGCATCGTCTACACGGTCTTTCTTTTCTTTCATTTCAACTTCTGATGCTGCACCTACGTAAAGAACAGCAACACCACCTGCTAATTTAGCAAGGCGTTCTTGAAGTTTTTCTCTGTCGTAATCAGAGGTAGTGCTCTCGATTTGAGCTTTGATTTGATTGACACGAGCTGTGATGTTTTCTTTGTCACCAGTTCCGTTAACAATAGTTGTATTGTCTTTGTCAATGGTCACACGTTCACAAGTTCCAAGCATATCGATTGTTACATTTTCAAGTGTAAACCCTCTCTCTTCAGCGATTACAGTACCATTGGTAAGAATAGCGATATCTTCTAACATCGCTTTTCTGCGATCTCCAAATCCAGGAGCTTTAACTGCAGCGATTTTAAGAGATCCTCTGAGTTTGTTTACTACAAGTGTAGCAAGTGCTTCACCATCGACATCTTCAGCGATGATTAACAGAGGTTTCCCAGATTGAGCAACAGGCTCTAAAACAGGAAGTAAGTCTTTCATCGAAGAGATCTTCTTGTCAAATAATAAGATATATGGGTTTTCAAGGTCACTGATCATCTTGTCAGAATCAGTAACGAAATAAGGAGATAAGTATCCTCTGTCGAATTGCATTCCTTCAACTACATCTACATAAGTATCAGTACCTTTTGCTTCTTCTACAGTGATCACTCCTTCTTTACCAACTTTTTCAAAAGCAGTAGCGATTAGTTCACCGATGGTTTGGTCGTTATTAGCAGAAATAGAGGCAACTTGCTTGATTTTTTCAGCGTCATCACCAACGACAGTAGCTTGTTTTCCAAGGTGTTCAACGATGGCTTCAACCGCCTTGTCAATACCTCTTTTAAGATCCATTGGATTTGCTCCAGCAGCTACGTTTTTCAATCCTTCTTTTACAATTGCTTGAGCGAGTACGGTTGCAGTAGTAGTACCATCTCCAGCTAAGTCATTTGTCTTAGAAGCAACTTCTTTTACCATTTGAGCTCCCATATTTTCAAGAGCGTCAGAAAGTTCAATTTCTTTTGCAACAGTAACCCCATCTTTAGTGACGTGTGGAGCACCGAAGGATTTGCTGATAATTACATTTCTACCCTTAGGACCTAAGGTTACTTTTACG
>DAIRFL010000032.1:0-12674 GCA_036795105.1 Flavobacteriaceae bacterium
GTGGATCAGAAGCTCAATTGGCACCAAAAGAAAAATCAATTATTACTTTTATAAGTAATAATCCTGGTTGTAAATCTGGGGAAATTGCTAAAAAGCTTCAATTACCAAGTCCAACAGTGAAAAGAATTTTACCTAAGCTCTTAAATAAAAATTTAATTGTAAAGCACGGGATTGGACCAGGAACTAATTATTCTATACAATAAAGGGGTTGTGATTACATCTTCTTAATGACATAGGTGACAATTCCCCACACTAGGAGGTTGTTTTCTGGGGTGACTTCTATGGGTTTGTAGTTTTTGTTTTCAGGTATTAAAAAGAGTTGTTCTCCTTTGAGTGCCAATCGTTTCACAGTGAATTCTCCATCGATAAAACAGACCGCTATTTTGTTGTCTTTAGGCTCGAGGCTGCGATCGATAACCAGTAGATCTCCATCGTCAAGACCAGCATCGACCATAGATTCTCCACTGACTCTAGCGTAAAAGGTCGCTGCTCTGTTTTTGACAAGACTCTCGTCTAGACTAATCCTCACTTCTGCAAAATCATCAGCTGGGGATGGAAAACCAGCTGCGATTCCCCCTTCGATTAGCGGTTGTTTTAAACCACTTTTGCTAAGCGTTTTAAATATTTGAAGACCCTGTGATTTTGATGCTGTCATTTAGCGTACTTGTATTAATTCATCAATATCTGTGGTATAACGCTGAGAGAGGTTTTCTTGTCTCATAATCCATTTTCCTGTGAGGTTTTGACTGGCGAGTTGAAGTGCCTTTCCATAACGATTGTTCATCTTGTCCATCACTCTCATTAAATCTTTGTGTTTGGGCTGCGTATCGCAAAAGAGATTGAGTTGTTGCACCTCATTAGGGCGTAAGCCTAAAACTAATACCCCAGCCTTTTTATAAGGAACTCCCTCTTTGTAAATATGTCGAAGCGCTTTTTGAGCGTAGCTTGCAATAAGAATACTCGAGTCAGAGCTGTAGGGAAGACTTATGGTGGTATTTCTAAAGAGATGAGGCCTAGTTTTGTCAAAGGGATTGGATCTCAGAAATACAGAGATCATACTACAACTGCTCTTTTGTTTACGAAGTTTTTCGGCGCAGTGTACTGCAAAAGTAGCAACGCGTTCCTCGAGTGTTTCTAAATCAGAAATATTGGTTTTAAAACTTCTAGTGGTCGCTATAGACTTTTTGTTTTGGGGTTGTTCCAAGAAGAGGCTCTGCTGTCCTTCGAGTTCTCTTTTGAGTCGTAGTCCTACTACCGAGAGTTCTTTTCGAACCCAAGCGTCGTTTAATTGAGTAAAGTCCCAGGCGGTATACACTTGTCTAAATTGCAAACGCTTGCTGTGTTGTCTTCCAATACCCCAAACATCTTCAATTTTAAGCCATTTGAGTGCTTTGATTCTTTTCTCTTCATCTTTAATAATGTAAACACCCTTAGTGCGCTCTTTAAACTTTTTGGCAATTCTATTGGCCACCTTAGCCAGTGCTTTGGTAGGTGCAATTCCAATACTGATAGGAATACCGGTATACTGTTCTACCTTTTTTTTCATTTGAGTAGCATAGGCTTCCAGTTCTTCTTCTTTAAATCCTTCTAGGGATAAAAAGGCTTCATCGATACTGTAGATTTCAATCTCAGGAGTAAAGCTGCTGAGGATTTGCATCACTCTTGAACTCATATCTCCATAGAGGGAGAAGTTGGAAGAAAAGCACTTGATTTGATTTTTTTGAACCAGCTCTTTGAGTTTAAAAATAGGAGCTCCCATTGGAATTCCAAGGGCTTTGGATTCATCACTTCTAGCAATCACACAGCCGTCGTTGTTGGAGAGTACCACCACAGGGGTATTGTTCAGCTGAGGCTGAAACACCCGCTCACAGGAAGCGTAAAAATTATTACAATCAACTAGGGCTATCACTTTAAAAAAAATAAAAAACTCGGAGATGTAAAGTTACAAAACCGAGTTATTGAGTTGGAGTGTCCCCCTAGAAGTTATTAACTATTTGAAGGCAGAATGACCTGTGATATCCATACCGGTGATCAGTAAATGGATATCGTGAGTACCTTCATAAGTGACTACGGATTCTAAATTCATCATATGCCTCATAATAGAGTAATCACCTGTGATTCCCATTGCTCCCAGTACTTGTCTGGCTTCTCTAGCGATGTTTAAAGCCATGGCAACATTGTTTCGTTTAGCCATGGATATTTGAGCGGTGGTAGCCTTTCCTTCGTTTTTGAGTTGTCCCAATCGAAGGGCTAAGAGTTGTGCTTTGGTGATCTCGGTGAGCATTTCAGCGAGCTTCTTTTGTTGGAGCTGAGTGGCAGCGATTGGCTTTCCAAACTGAATACGTTCTTTAGCATAACGAAGTGCGGTGTCGTAGCAGTCCATTGCAGCTCCGATGGCACCCCAAGCAATTCCGTAACGAGCAGAATCCAAGCATCCAAGAGGAGCTCCGAGTCCGTCTTTGCCAGGAAGGATATTTTCTTTGGGAACCTTGACATCGTTAAAGATAAGCTCTCCAGTAGCAGAGGTTCTCAGTGACCACTTATTGTGTGTTTCAGGAGTTGATAGACCTTCCATAGAACGTTCTAGGATCATTCCCTTAATTCTTCCATTTTCATCTTTAGCCCAGACCACAGCGATATCAGCAAAAGGAGCATTGGAAATCCACATTTTGGCTCCATTGAGAAGGTAATGATCTCCTTTGTCTACTATTTTAGAGTTCATTCCCGAAGGATTGGAACCGTGATCGGGTTCGGTAAGTCCAAAACAACCCATGAGTTCACCAGTGGCTAATTTTGGAAGGTATTTTTGTTTTTGCTCTTCACTCCCATAGGCGTTAATAGGATGCATTACCAAAGAGGATTGAACCGAAGCAGTTGATCGAAGTCCAGAATCTCCACGTTCGATTTCCTGCATGAGCAATCCATAGGATATATAATCCAATCCTACACCTCCATAGGCCTCTGAAATCGTAGGACCAAAGGCTCCGATAGATGCAAGACCAACAAGTAAGTGTTTTGGAAATGTAGCTTCTTGAGCGTGTTGTTCAATAATAGGACTTACTTCTTTTTTAACCCATTCACGGGCAGCATCTCTGATGAGCTTGTGCTCTTCAGTAAGTAAATCATCGATTTGATAATAATCAGGTGCTTGAAACAAATCAGCTTTCATATAGTAAGATTTTAATCAAAAGTAATCAAAAGAAATATAACAATACAAGAATAAAATGTTACATTTTTAAATAAAATGCTTTAGTGAGTTCTATATATTCCTTTGTATACTGATGTCGTTTGACTTCAATAATGAGTTCATCGTACAAGATTTCTTTTTCAGCAAATGAAAATGCTAATAGGGATCTCTTGATCGGAGCCTCAGTTGTTCCTTTTACTCTAGTTATTTTAAATGGATGTAATCCGTAATGAGCAGCGACACCTATAAAGTTATCTTCTTCGATAAAGGGAATAATACAACAAAACACACCATTAGATGACAAAAGTGTTTTAGCTCCAAGCAACAAGACTTCAAATGGTAAATCTTCTGTTTGTCTGGCGGTTGTTCTCGAAGTTTTATCTCCCACAATATCGGTATTGTGAAAAGGAGGGTTGGATACAATTAAGTCATATTCTTCATCGGGTTCTTGAATCAGTTCAACTAAATCAGCGTGATAACAAAACAGTCGATCTCCCCAGGGTGAAGCTTCAAAATTTTCGACACATTGTTGGTGAGCATTGGGTTCGATTTCAATGGCGTCTATTGTTTGGGCATTAGAGCGCTGTGCTAACATTAGTGCTACAACTCCTGTACCCGCTCCAATATCTAAAATACTGTATGGATGATTCTCCAATGGAGTCCAAGCACCTAAAAGAACTCCATCGGTCCCAACTTTCATGGCAGCCCTATCTTGAGCTATGCTAAACTGTTTAAATTGAAACATATCCTATTGGTCCATATTGTATAAGGCAGGTTCTCTAGTTTCAGATCCAGATTTCATACCCGATAAGTTATCTCCCAGTTTAGCTCTCATTTGATCTGCTAAATCGTTGAGCTGTTTGACAATCTCAGGGTGCAATGAAGCGACGTTGGTTGTTTCACGCTCATCATTGACAAGATTGTAAAGTTCCTGCTCTTTTAGATCAATTTGTATATAGTCTCCTGGAATTCCATCTTTTCCTGGAGTTTGCCCATTCATAGAACGGTATCTATGTGGAAAATACAATTTCCAATCTCCAGAACGAACAGCGTGTAATTCATTGACTCTATAGTAAAAGAAATAGGCTTCTTGAGGGCTTTTGTCGGTCTTTAAGGTAAAGACTTCCCATACGTCTTTTCCATCGATTGGATGATCGGGCAATGAGGCATCCACTTGTTTTGCTAGGGTAGGTAATACATCTATTCCCATCACTGGAGTATGGGATCGTTTTCCCATAGGGATTTCTTTGGGGTATTTAATAACAAAGGGTTCCCTTTGCCCACCTTCCCATGCAGTTCCCTTACCTTCTCTATAAGGAAGAGCAGAACCTGCGTGGTTCCCGTATGATAACCAAGGACCATTGTCTGAGGTAAAGATGACAATTGTGTTTTCTTCTAGACCATTCTCTTTAAGTGTTTTCATTATTTGACCGACTGACCAATCGATTTCCATGATTACATCACCGTACAATCCTCTCTTGGATTTTCCCTTAAACTTGTCAGATACAAATAAAGGAACATGGGGTTGTGGATGAGGAACGTATAAAAAGAACGGCTCATCTTTGTGTTTATTGATAAAAGCAACACTCTTTTCTGTGATCTGAGTCGTGAGTTGCGATTGATCGGTCAAGGTGTCAATGACCTTTTCATTTTCATAAAGGAATAAGGGATCAAAGTCGAACCACTTACCCTGATAGGGGTGATTGGGCCACATATCATTAGAGTAGGGAATACCAAAGTATTCATCAAAACCATGGTTTAATGGCATCGCTTCTTTGTGATCTCCCAAATGCCACTTTCCGAAAATTCCAGTTGCATAGCCTTTTGTTTTTAAGAGTTCAGCCAAAGTGACCTCAGAAGGATTCAGTCCTTTGTTCGCATTGGGCATAAGGGCATTGTGAATTCCGATACGATTGGGATAACAACCTGTCAATATCCCTGCTCTAGAAGCGGAACAGACTGCCTGAGGCGCGTAGTAATTGTCCAATACAACTCCTTCGCTTGCGAGTTGATCGATATGTGGTGTCTGAAAATCAATTGCTCCATTGGGTCCAATATCTTGAAAGCCTTGATCATCAGTTAAGATGAGCACTATATTAGGAGGAGAGCTATGTTGTTCTGGTTGAGAATCCTTACAACTCAAAAGCAAGAACACAAAAAAGAGGGTATACACAAAATGTTTCATACCCAAATATAGAAAATAATAAGATGGATTCTAGAGGTATAATTCGATCAATCCCTCTGGAGTGTTGACCTCAATAGTTTTATTATCTCGATCGACTTTGGTTAGAAATTCATCGTTGATCGGAATAAGAATTTCAGTACCCTTGTGATCAATAATAAAAAGAGCTTGATTGGTCGTGTCGTTAATACCAGTGATAACACCCACTGTTCCAAACTTTTGATCGATGACACTAAACCCAATCACTTCGTGAAAGTAAAATTTGTTTCCCTCTAAAGGTGGTAGAAATTCCAAAGGAAGGTATAGTTCACTACCCATGATGCGATCCGCATCTTCTTCGGTATCCACATCTTCAAATTTAATTCGAAGTAGGGAAGATTTATGAAGTCTAGATTGTTCAATAAAAAATGGAACCAGACTGTCTCTAAGTGAGACAAATACTGATTCCATTGATTCGTAGAGTTCGGGGTCGTCTGAGTCTAATTTTACTAAGACTTCTCCCTTAAAACTGTATTTAGATACGATTTTTCCGAGGTAAAAACACTCTTGCTTTCGCATCTTACAAGTACTTACTCAGCTTTTTCTTCCTCTGAAGCTTCTTCAGCAGCAGCTTCTTCAGCTACAGCTTCAGTTGCTTCTTCTTCTGCAACTTCTTCTGCAACTTCTTCAGCAGCAGCTTCAGCTTCTGCAGCTTCTTCTTCAGCAACAGCAGCAGCTAATGCTTCAGCAGCAGCTTTTTCTCTTGCTTCGTTTACAGCTTTTTCAGCTTCAATTGCTTTAGCTCTTTCTTCAGCTTTAGCTTTATCAAGATTAGCAACTTTAGATTCAACTGCTTTTTCTTTTTCAGCTAACCATGCTTCAAATTTCTTATCAGCTTCTTCTTGAGTAAGTGCTCCTTTTGCAACACCACCTTGTAAGTGATGCTTTAAGAGTACACCTTTGTAAGATAAAAGACGTTTAGCAGTTTCTGTTGGTTGAGCTCCATTACTGAGCCATGTTACAGATCCATCAACATCTAATTCGATGATTGCAGGATTTGTGTTTGGATTGTAAACTCCTAATTTTTCTAAGAATTTACCATCTCTTTTTGCTCTAGCATCTGCTGCTACGATCCAATAGAAAGGTTTACCTTTTTTACCGTGTCTTTGTAATCTAATTTTTACTGGCATATCACATTAATTTGTAGGGTGCCCGACCCTTGGTTATTAATTCTTTTAATTCGCTTATCGATTAAGCGGGTGCAAATATAATTAAAATCATACATTATCAGCTAATTAAAGCAAAAAAAATACGCTTGATTGAACAGCGTTTTTGTGATTGAGTTTCATTTATAAAAACATATTAACAGCTCTTAATAAAAGGGTTGAGATTTAGTACTTTTAAAATTCTTAAGAACTGAGCTAAAAAACGACTATGTATTTAATCTTTGATACGGAAACTACTGGATTACCAAAGCGTTGGAACGCACCAATTAGCGATGTAGATAATTGGCCAAGATGTGTTCAAATCGCTTGGCAGGTCCACGATGAGATGGGAATACTTATCGATCATCAAGATTATCTCATAGTTCCTGAGGGGTATACAATTCCATATGAAGCAGAGCAAATTCACGGAATTTCAACAGAGCTTGCAACAAAACAAGGAATCACAATTAAAGAAGCTTTAGAGAAGTTTGAAGAAGCACTTTCTAAAACAAAATTCATAGTTGGTCAAAATCTAGGTTTTGATATCAATATCATGGGTGCTGAGTTTCACAGAGCTGAAATTAGCTCTAAATTGCTGGACTTGCCTGTTCTTGATACCTGTACTGAAGAGACGGCTTTGATGTGTAAGATTCCTGGAGGAAGAGGTGGTAAGTTTAAATTACCTACGCTTACTGAATTACACGAGCATCTTTTTGGAGAGCCTTTTAATGAAGCCCATAATGCAACTGCAGATGTAGAAGCAACGACACGTTGCTTTTTGGAACTCCTTCGTCAAAAACACTATTCAATTGAAAAACTTCAAGCCCAACCCGATTATTACAATCGATTTATTGAAGTGAATCCAGATCCAATTGAAGCTGTTGGATTAGACCATCAGAATTTAAAACAGGCTTCAAAAGAATTAGCTTCGAAACAACAAGAGGAAACTGTTGAATCAAAAATATCTGAGAGTGAACTAAAAGAAAATATTGAACAGCTTAAGGATAGTTCTTTTGTGCATCTTCACAACCATTCTCAGTTTTCAATACTTCAATCGACCATTAGTATTAGCGATTTAGTTCAGGCAGCAACTAAAGAAAAAATGCCTGCGGTTGCGCTGACGGATCACGCTAATATGATGGGGGCTTTTCACTTTGTAAAACAAGTGAATGCTCATAATTCTAAGGTGAAGTCTCAGGATGAGTCCACTCCAGAAGAAGATCGATTAGCACCTTTAAAACCGATCATCGGTTGTGAATTCTTCGTCTGTGAAGATCACACCAATAAAAACTTTAAGGATTACGGTTATCAAATAGTTTGTTTAGCAAAAAACAAAAAGGGATATCACAACCTAGCCAAATTATCATCACTAGCCTATACTGATGGGTTTTATTACGTCCCTAGAATTGACAAAAAACTCATTGAACAGTACAAAGATGATTTGATTGTACTCAGTGGGAATCTCTATGGTGAGGTGCCTTCCAAGCTTCTTAATGTTGGGGAAACACAGGCAGAGGAAGCGCTCTTGTGGTGGAAAGAGCAATTTGGAGAGGATTTCTACTTAGAGCTCATGAAACACGGACAGGAAGATGAACAGCGTGTAAATGAACAACTCATTCAACTGGGTAAAAAGCACCAAGTTAAATTGGTTGCAACTAACAATACCTATTATATTGATAAGCAGGATGCCGATGCTCACGATATTTTGTTGTGCGTTAAGGATGGTGAAAAGAAAGAAACTCCTATCGGTAGAGGTAGAGGGTTTCGTTATGGATTGCCAAATCAGGAGTACTATTTTAAGTCGGTTGAGGAAATGAAATCCCTCTTTGAAACACTCCCAGAGGCGATTGAAAACAGCTTAGAAATTGCAGATAAGATTGAAGCATACGAATTAGCTAGAGATGTATTATTGCCTGCTTTCGATATTCCTGAGGAATTTAAAAATTCAGAGGATGATACAGATGGGGGAAAGAGAGGAGAAAATGCTTATTTGCGACATTTGACCTATCAGGGAGCTGAAAAGCGCTATGGAGAAATCAGCGATGCGATTAGAGAACGAATTGATTTTGAATTAGCGACCATTGAAAATTCAGGATACCCAGGCTATTTCCTCATTGTAGAAGACTTTATTAGAGAGGCTAGAAATATGGATGTTTCAGTAGGTCCAGGAAGGGGTTCAGCTGCAGGAGCAGTGGTTTCCTATTGTTTGGGAATCACCAATATTGATCCCATTAAGTACGATTTGCTTTTTGAGCGTTTTTTAAATCCAGATCGTGTATCCATGCCTGATATCGATATTGATTTTGACGATGAAGGTAGAGGAAGAGTCATGCAATACGTCATCGACAAATACGGTTCCAATCAGGTTGCTCAAATCATCACCTATGGAACCATGGCTGCTAAATCATCTATTAGAGATACAGCCAGAGTATTGGATTTACCACTTGCAGATGCGGATCGAATTGCAAAACTCATTCCCAATATGTCCAAACTCTCAAAGATTTTTGGATATGATGAAGCAGAATTAAAATCAAAGTTTAGAGCAGAAGAACTCTTAAAGGTCAACGAGCTGATGAATATATCAGAGGGGACTGATTTGGAAGCTCAAACCCTTCAGATGGCTAAGGTTATTGAGGGATCTTTGAGAAACACTGGAATACACGCCTGTGGGGTGATTATTACCCCTGATGATATTACCAAGTTCGTGCCTGTTGCGACAGCTAAAGACTCTGATTTATACGTTACTCAATTTGACAATGCTGTCGTAGAGTCTGCAGGACTTCTTAAGATGGACTTCTTGGGATTAAAAACCTTGACCCTGATTAAAGACACTGTAAAAATAGTCAAGGCAAAGCACGGAATTGAACTCATTCCCGATGATTTTCCACTGGATGATTCCAAAACCTATGAGCTCTTTCAAAGAGGAGATACCGTAGGGGTATTCCAATACGAATCTCCAGGTATGCAAAAGCACTTACGCGATTTAAAGCCTACGGTTTTTGATGATCTAATTGCGATGAACGCCCTTTATAGACCGGGTCCAATGGAATACATTCCGAGTTTTGTAGCTCGTAAGCACGGTAGGGAAGAAATCGCCTATGACCTAGCTGATATGGAGGAATACCTCAAGGAAACTTATGGTATTACCGTCTATCAGGAGCAAGTGATGCTCCTCTCTCAAAAGCTAGCCAACTTTTCAAAGGGTGAGGCCGATATGCTCCGTAAAGCCATGGGTAAGAAGATCTTTGCGCTGCTCGAAAAATTAAAACCAAAGTTTATCGATGGAGGAAAGTCCAATGGTCACCCAGAAGAGGTTCTTGAAAAAATATGGAAGGATTGGGAGGCTTTTGCATCCTATGCATTCAATAAAAGTCACTCCACCTGTTACGCTTATATCGCTTATCAAACAGCCTACCTAAAAGCGCATTATCCAGCGGAGTATATGGCTGCGGTGCTCTCAAACAATATGAACGATATCAAATCGGTAACCTTCTTTATGGAAGAGTGTAAGCGAATGGGCTTAGAAGTACTTGGACCGGATGTCAACGAATCCTATTACAAATTTGCAGTGAACGCTAACAATGCTATTCGATTTGGAATGGGAGCCATCAAAGGAGTTGGTCAAGCAGCTGTAAAAGCCATAGTAGCAGAGCGAAAGGAAAACGGAACCTATGCTTCTATCTTTGATTTAACCAAGCGGATTGATCTTAGAGCAGCTAATAAAAAAGCATTTGAAAACTTAGCCTTAGCTGGTGCTTTTGACTCTTTTGGGGGAGTTCACAGAGCACAGTATTTTCATTCGACCGACGATACTCAGACTTTTATTGAAAAAGCGATGCGTTTTGGATCTCGTTTTCAGGAAAGTGTCAATTCTTCTCAGGTCAGTCTTTTTGGAGGAGAATCGGAAGTTCAAATTCCAGCACCTGAGGTTCCACCTTGTGAAGAATGGGGGACTATGGAAAAACTTAGAAGAGAAAAAGAAGTCGTAGGTATTTATATTTCAGGGCACCCTCTAGACGATTACAAGACAGAGATTAATAATTTCACCAATGCTAACCTCAGTGTATTTCACGATCTATTTCCATTAGTCAATAAGGAAGTAACTGTTGCAGGAATTATTACCGATGCACAGCACAGAGTTGCAAAAAACGGTAATGGTTGGGGTTTATTTACCCTAGAAGACTATTACGATTCCTATGAATTTAGAATCTTTGGAGAAGAGTACTTAAAGTTTCAACATTTTTTAAACCCGAATTCCTTTGTACATATAAAAGCCTATATAAAAGAAGGATGGGTCAATAAGGAAGGTAAGAAAGGGGATCCTAGATTACAGTATAATTCCTTTATGTTACTACAAGAAGTCTTAGAAAAATACTCTAAAAAACTGACCTTAAAACTAAACTTAAACGAACTCCAAAAAGAAACTATTGACGATCTTTTTGAGGTTGTAAAAACTCATAAAGGAGAAAAGCCATTTCATATTACACTTTATGAAATGGAAGAGGAAATAAAACTCCATATGATTTCGAGAAAAAGAAAAGTAGCTATTGAATCTGAGCTCATACAAGAATTGGAAGACAAGGGCTATCACTATCAAATAAACTAAAATAGGAAGCATCAATAGTACTATAATAAATTAGAATAGTAAGCTCCTTAAAAGATGAAATATTATTAATACATTTGAACCATATAAAACTTTAAATCATGGCATTAGAAATAACAGACGCTACTTTTGAAGAAGTAGTTTTAAAAAGTGATAAACCAGTCGTTGTAGACTTTTGGGCGGCTTGGTGTGGACCTTGTAGAATGGTTGGTCCAGTAATCGAAGAAATTAGCAGTGAATACGAAGGTAAAGCTGTAGTAGGTAAGGTAGATGTTGATGCTCATCAACAATACGCTGCTCAGTACGGTGTTCGAAACATCCCTACAGTTCTCGTGTTCAAAAACGGTGAAATTGTAGATCGTAAAGTTGGAGTTTCTCCAAAACAAGCCTATACTGATGCAATTGATGCAGCTCTATAAGTAACTGATCTATATCGATATAAAAAAGGACCTTTTAGGGTCCTTTTTTTATGCTCAAAACTATTTTAAAATAGTGGTAATACATTAAGAATATCTTTTATTGTAGAAACTACTACTACCAATTACTTTAGCAGTGTTGTAGTTAGTTTGTAAGTTTTGAAAAACTTACTTAAAGGCCATCTTGTCTCTGATAAGGTGGTCTGCTTTTTTTATAGACCGTGTAACAATCGAAGCTGACGCTCTAATTTGATATTTTGAAAAATGGCTTTTGTGGTTTTTTTAAAACTAGCAGTCTTCAGTGATTTTCGATTCATCCTACTGATTTTAGACATCATCATCCAGTGTTTGATAATGGTTTTAGCTCCAAAAAAATAAGAGTGATTCGGATCGTATATATGCGTAGGTTCAGCAGCTGTTCCATTGATTTCAATAATGCTAAAATCCTTCCCAGCTAATAGGCTTTCCCAGTCCTTATACATAACATCTAATCTTCCGTAATAAAACCCATCGATTTCTTTACAGATGGAATTGATCACAGAACTGAGCTGTGTGCTAATAGAATCAGAAACGTCCTTAAAACAGGCTCCACGGGTATGAGAACCATAGGGGACTAAAAGTATTGTTTTGTCTTTTTCGATAATAGAATTCCACTGATCACTCCATTCTCTATACAAACTTTTATAGTGCACAAATGCTCTTGAGTCATTGAGGATTAGTTCTTCTAAAGTTGAGGTTCCATTTCCACGCACCCTTAAAAAATCTTTTCTGACCATACCCGTGCAAAAGCCATCCTTCTCATTGGGGTAACGAACGTAAAAGATTCCTACTTCATTCTTATAGGGGATCTTCTCTTGAATGAGATAATCATTGTCTAAGTTTTTTACCTCTTTTTCAAGCTGGGAATAATTATCAATAAAATGAACACCTAATCCTTTGAGTCCGATATCGGGTTTTAAAACTAGTGGATAACTCATTTGGAATTGCTCAATTGCATTAGAGATCTTTTCAAAAGATTCTCGATGATTAAATTTTAAGGTCTTTGGAATCCACTTCGAGGGTATGAGATCGTAGATTTCTTTTTTGGAACACATCACTAAAC
>DAIRFL010000262.1:0-2083 GCA_036795105.1 Flavobacteriaceae bacterium
AATATACTGATTATGAGCATTTTCTGTTGTTATAGAAAACTCCTTAAAATCACAAAATTGTGAGAATCAACTTCTAGCTTATTTTTATTTAAAATAATTCTAAATAAGTTTTGTCAAACTAAATTTCACTCCTATATTTGCAGTGTTATTTAACCTTATTTATAATTAATCTAAATAAATACAAAGTGAAAAATTTATCTCTTTTCGTGCTTTTAATCCTTGTCTCAGCTATGGGATTTGCACAACAATCTAACCCAGCACTTACTCAAAGTACTGCTCAACGAATTCTTTCTAGCCAAACTGGAAGTCCAGTGACCTTAGGCGGATATGCTGAAATCAAGTACAATCAACCCGATGGTAAAAACGGTACCTTAGATGCTCACCGTGTGATTGCTTTTATCGCCTATCGTTTTGATGATAAATTGCAATTTGTTTCAGAAATTGAATTTGAACACGCAGCAGTTTTAGAAGTAGAACAAGCTTTTGTAAACTACAACCTCGCTAATGCTTTTAATCTTAGAGCTGGTTTAATGCTCGTTCCTTTTGGAATTACGAACCTCTACCACGAACCAACTACCTATAACGGTGTAAATCGTCCATCCCTCAATAAATACATCGTTCCATCTACTTGGAGAGAGGTTGGAGTTGGATTTGCAGGAACTGACTATGCAACTTCACTCTCTTACGAGGCTTACCTATTTAATGGAGTAAGATCATTAGATAGTGAAGGTAATGGAGTCATCGGAGGTAAAAGTGGTATTCGTTCAGGAAGACAATCTGCTGAAAAAGCTAAAATGGATTCTCCTTCCTTAGCTGCAAAAGTTGATTACTTTGGAATCAATGGTCTTCGCGCTGCAGTATCAGGATTTTTTGGAAGAACTGTAGCAGATGATGCCTTTATGGATGTGACAGGTGCTACTGTTGGAATCTCAATGATCGGAGCCGATTATCGCTATGTGAACGGACGTTTTACTTCGAGAGGAGAATTTGTAACAGCTTCTTTAAGCGATACTGAAGCCTACAACCAATTAACAGGTAAAAAACTCGGTTCTGGATTTGCTGGAGGATACCTCGAAGTAGCTTACAACCTCTTACCTCAAGAGCAAAAGAAAAAATTAGATGCATTTGTTCGTTATCAAGAATACGATACACATGCTAAAACAGCTGGAAACTTAGTTAAAAATGATGCCTACGACAGAAATGATATTACCTTTGGGCTTTCATTCCACCCTACTCCTGGAGTAGTCTTTAAAGGAGATTATCAAATTTTAGGTGATCAAACAAACAATGATTTAGGAAATCAGATTAACTTTGGGGTCGGAGTTTGGTTCTAACCCAATCTATGAAAAAGATACTTTTATATAAAGTCGTTTTAATTTCAAGCATTGCCTGTCTTGCTATGACTCCCTTTTCGCAACCGAGCAAAAAGGTAGTCAAGCAGGTTCAGGCTGCTTTTGATTTGGATGCTATTGCATTTATTCCTATGCTCATTGAAGGTGAACCATCCAATAATCTAACTGAAGATAGCTATTACAGCTTGAAGGTCAATGATAGTCTTATCGGCTATGCAGTCGTCGATAAAGCTCCTAGTAAAACTGCGTTTTTTGATTATTTAGTAGTTACCGATAAGGATCTATCTATTGTGAGATCAAGAGTTATTACCTATCGTGAAGAATACGGTGGAGCAATTGGTTCCTATCGTTGGCTTAAACAATTTATTGGCAAAAAACCTGATTCTGATTTTACTGATATCGCAGCTATTTCTGGAGCTACAATTTCTGTTCAATCGATGAAAAAAGCAATTATTGAAAGCTTAGAGACGCTCCATAAATTAAAATCTCAACAACTTATTCCCTAATGCAACTTCCACTTATTTCAGAACTATCTAAAGAACTTAAAACACTTATCACAGCCTTTGTGATCGTACTAAGTGTTGGATTTTATTCTGGAATTCGCTTTGTAAATGAAACGGATTCTCATACGGCCTCTGGCGTCTATGAAAATTATCTAGGGAACGAAGAAAATGAGGATGCAGAAGTTTTTAAATTCAAAAAGACCAATAGAGAAATGATCAGTATAGTGC
>DAIRFL010000263.1:0-2053 GCA_036795105.1 Flavobacteriaceae bacterium
ATTTTATACTAACGCTTATTTCTTCTTCTATTTTAATAGGGGTTAGGGGCTTTATATAGTATTTGAGTAATCAACATAAATTTATAAAAGTCCCGCAAGAGCGGGATTTTTTTTTAAGATGAGTTTAAAGGTAGCAATACAAGGAATTAAGGGTTCAAATCACCATCAGGTGGCTTTGGATTATTTTAGTGAGGATATTACACTCAGTGAGTGTGATAGCTTTGACAAGATGGTCAAGCAATTGCTAGATGGCAGTGTAGATAAGGGGGTAATGGCCATTGAAAATTCTATCGCAGGTTCTATTATTCCTAATTACGCATTGATTCATCACAATCAGCTTCACATAATAGGAGAACACTACTTGAATATTCATCATCACTTAATGGCCTTACAAGGTCAATCGCTCGAGGATATCAAAGAAGTGCATTCACACCCTATGGCGCTCTTACAGTGTAAGAAGTTCTTTGATGAATACCCTCATATCAAATTAGTAGAAACTAGTGATACCGCTGATTCAGCAAAACACATTCAAGAACAACAGTTGATGGGTATCGCGGCAATTGCACCTAAAAAGGCTGCTGAAATGTACCAATTGGAGATTTTAGCAGATGATATTCAAACTATAAAACACAATTCAACTCGATTTATTGTAATCAAGGCGATTAATAAAGAGCTTCCAAAGAGTGAAATTAACAAAGCTTCACTTCGTTTTGTATTAGATCACAAAAGAGGTTCTCTTGCTACCGTACTCAATGTATTGAGTGATTGTTCGATCAACCTCACTAAGATTCAATCCCTTCCAGTGATTGATGTGCCTTGGAAATACGCCTTTTTTGTCGATGTGACTTTTGACAAGTACGAAGATTATCAAAAAGCCCATTCCCTCATGGAAATTATGGCAGAAGAATTTTTGGTACTAGGAGAATATAAAAATGCTCGATTATGATTGAAAATGCAAACAGATTACAATCGGTAAAAGAATACTACTTTTCTAAAAAACTAAGAGAAGTAAGAGGGCTTGTAGCAGAGGGAAAACCCATTATTAATATGGGGATAGGATCTCCTGACTTGCCTCCTTCACAAAAGGTACTCGATGCATTGACTGATGCTATTTCGCATCCCTCTGCACATCAATATCAATCCTACCAAGGATTGCCTGAACTCAGAGCAGAAATGGCAAATTTTTACGCTACTCATTACGGAGTTTCTTTAGACCCTGGTAGTGAAGTATTACCTCTGATGGGATCAAAGGAAGGAATTATGCATATTTCCATGGCTTTTTTAAACCAAGGAGATAAGGTGCTCGTTCCAAATCCTGGATATCCTACCTATACATCTGTGAGTCGATTAGTTGAGGCTGAAGTTTTGTTTTACGATTTAGAGGAGCATCACAATTGGTTTCCACAAGTAGAAGAACTCGAAAAAATGGATCTAAGTGGAGTGAAACTCATGTGGTTAGGTTACCCTCATATGCCGACAGGTGCTGTTGCGAAGGATGCAGATTTAAAGGCGTTAATTGCCTTTGCTAAAAAACATCAAATTCTGCTTGTGAAAGACAACCCTTATAGTTTTGTGCTTAACAATTCTCCTAAGAGTATTCTTTCAATTGAGGGAGCTAAAGAGGTAGTTCTTGAGCTTAATTCACTCTCAAAGTCCTTTAATATGGCAGGTTGGAGAGTTGGAATGCTCATGGGAAGAGCAGACTTAGTAGAAGCAGTTCTCAAAGTAAAGAGCAATATGGATTCTGGAATGTTTTACGGAATTCAAAAAGGAGCAATTGAAGCCTTAAAGGCACCAAAGTCTTGGTTTGAAGGACTCAATGAAATTTACTCAAAGCGAAGAAAAGCGATCTTTGCATTGGCCGACAAACTCAATTTGACCTATGACACTTCAGCTGTAGGGATGTTTGTATGGGCTAAGATCAACGATGAGCGAATTAAATCTGAGGATTTAGTAGATCAACTTTTATATGAAAAGGACCTGTTTATAGCTCCTGGAACTATTTTTGGATCTAAGGGTGAATCTTATGTGCGTTTTTCACTTTGTGTACCAG
>DAIRFL010000264.1:0-2049 GCA_036795105.1 Flavobacteriaceae bacterium
CTATAGAAATGTCTAATATCTAATATCTTTGTGTCATATTTTTTTGAAGATGGTAAGTGTAAGGAACATAAAAAATATACAAACAACAATCATTGGTGTATTGTTGTTTTTTGGAGTTACTATCAAGGCCTATTCACAATTCCAACTCCCAGTTGAAAATTATGAACTAAATTCCATTGGAGCTTCCAATCAAAACTGGGGAGTCACTCGTGCTGATGATGGTTCAATGTATGTGGCGAATACCATGGGACTTTTGAGATTTGATGGTTTAGTTTGGAACTTATACCAGCTGCCAAACAAAACAGTGATTCGTTCAGTTCTAGCTTTAGGCGATAAGGTTTATACAGGATCTTATGAGGAATTTGGTTATTGGCAATGGGATAGTTATGGAGATTTAAAGTATACTTCCTTAAAGAATTCTTTAGAACTCGATCAAATCAAGGATCAAGAAATATGGAAGATAAAATCAATTGGTGATGAGGTCTTCTTTCAGTCTTTTGGTCGTCTCTTTAGGCTTAAAGATCAACAATTAAGTGTTATTGAATTGCCCTCATTACTTATAGCCATTAATGTAGTAGAGGATCAATTGTATTTGTCTACAAAATCTAATGGAGTTTTTATGCTCCGTAATGATATTGTCGTTCCTGTTGTAGACCATAAAATTCTTCATGAATCAAATATTATATCCGTTTCTAAAAAAGGAGCAAATCTTTTTATTACAACTTCCCTAAATGGTTGTTTTGTGTATAATAAAGAGGAGGGGCTTCAAGAGTTTAAATCTGAAATCAACGATCGTATCAAGGAAGATTTACTCAATAGTTTTAGTGTTCTGGACGACGGTAGAATGGTATTTGGAACTATTAAAAACGGTTTGTATGTAGCTTCTAATCAAGGATCTGTTCTCTATCATTTTAACAGAGAAAACAGTCTGGATAACAATACGGTTCTCAATCACTCAACCTTTGACAATAAAACACTTTGGATAGCATTAGACAATGGGCTTTCCAAGGTTTTTCTAGATCAACCAAGCTATTTCAAAGATAAGACAGGTCAATTGGGTGTCGTTTATGCTGTGACTGAGTACCAAGGTAAATTATTCCTAGGTTCCAATACTGGACTCTATTTCGTTCAAAATGATACGCTTCATTTTGTAGAAGGATCACAGGGACAAGTTTGGTTCTTAAAAGTGATTGATGGAGAGCTGATATGCGGTCATAATTCTGGAACCTTTTTGGTATCTGAAAAAAGTTTTGAACGAATTTCTGATTTTGCAGGAGGTTGGACCCTTAAGGCGTTCCCAAATAGACCCAATGAATATGTGATTGGATCTTATATAGGCTTAGCTCATCTTAAAAAAGTAAAAGGGAGATGGATTTCTACGCGTCTGAGTGAAACTACAATGCCTTTTCGATATGTAGAATTCGAGACTCCTTATGTTATTTGGGCAGCTCATGCCTATAAAGGACTCTATCGATTTAAATTAAATGAGGATGGATCATTTGATCAAATGATCAATTTCAAAAATAAAGGCTTAAGCTCTGAATACAACGTAAAGATTGTCAATGTTAATGGAGGGATTCGTTTTAAGACGAATTCGGGTTGGATGAAATACGATGCAGTTTTAGATGAGTTGGTAGAAGATGATCTTTTAAACAATTCCATAGGAACCAATAGTTCCATACTCTTTAGTGAGACTAGTGGAACTCAAGTGGGAATTAAAAACAACAATGGTATTTTTATTAAGGAACACATCTTAGATACGGCTTCTGTCTCCGTTGTAAATCCGATCATACACAAAAAAATTCTCATTGGTAAGGAGTTGTTGACCAAGGTTAATTCCAAGACAATTATCAATATTGTCGATGGGTTTTCTTATGTAAATACCTTTGAAAAAGACTTAAAGCTACAAGCTGCGCGTGTAGCTAAAATTATTGTGGACCAAGAAACAGTCCCACTCGATTTTGAAGTAGAATTGCCCTATAGAAACAATTCCATTGAAATTTATTTTACAGCACCTAAGAACGAAGCCTATCAATACCAGTATAGGCT
>DAIRFL010000033.1:0-12260 GCA_036795105.1 Flavobacteriaceae bacterium
ACCAGTAGCAGTTGAGGGTGCGTTTCCAACAAAACAAAATATTTCAATTCCTTTTGCTAGTGCATTTTGATAGTTTGTTTCAACTAGCTTTTCATCAATTGTAAAGTCCTCTTTTGAGGGAAGTAAGATGAGACCATCTTCTTCTAATCCCATGATTCTAGCGGTACGTTCAATCGAATAATGCGCTTGTTCACCAACCATGATCCCCAAACGTTTGGCCTTAGGATGACGGTTTAAATAGGCTGCTTTTGCGGAGAGTAAGGCCGTTAAGTTTCCAAGGGAACCCCCTGAGGTTAAAAAGCCTCTTGAGCTTTTGTCATAACCTACTTTATTGGAAAGTAATTCACATACAATACGCTCAATAGCATTGTTGGCCATTCCCATTTCATAAACAGCTGATCCGTTGTTTAAAAACGAACTTACCAGTCCTGCAATGGCGCTTAGAGGAGCAGAGGCTCCCACCTGATGACCCATATACTTTTTGTGATGGGTTCGAACCGAGTGGTCTATAAGGGTTTTGAAAAAATCTTCAGCAGTGCTGTATTCATAAGAAGACCAAAATTGGTATTCGAGATCTGGATCATTCCAGGGAATGGCAGGTCCATCACCATTAATAGCCTTAGTCATGTGTTCTGCAAGTAAATCAACAGTGTTCTTAGCTTGCTTTTTAAAGTCATCAGCAGCGTAGACTTGAGAAAGTTTTGATGAATTCATTGCTATGGATTTATTCAAAGCAATTTAAACAAAAAAGCTATCCCAAAGGATAGCTTTTACCAACTAAATTAAATTTAACTATTGATCAAAAGTATAGCCGTCTTTGGCTTTGATTTCTTCTGCAATTAAATTTTTAAGTTCAATGACATTTGGGAAGTTTGAGTATTTGGTAAAACGTCTTAGTCCCATCAGTAGCATACGCTGCATATCACCATCAGCAAAAGAGATGATCGCTTCTTTTCCTTTGGAAGCAGCAATTTCAACAGCTTGGTAGAGGTAGAGTTTCGACATGGCGATTTCAGCTTTTTGACTGTCTTCTCCATATCGTTTGGCGTTTTTCTCAGTTCTGAGGATGGCTGATTCTGCCATATAGATCTCAATTAACATATCCGAAGCAGCTAAGAGCAGTTGTTGGTGCTCTTCGAGTTCCATACCATAGGTTTCAACAGCTTTTCCAGCAACCATTAAAAAGGCCTTTTTGAGCTTTTTAACCATGTCCTTTTCTTCGGCAAAGAGTGCTGAATAATCTGGAGTGTCAAAATCAGGTATACCGAGTAGTTCTTCACCCACAGCAGTAGCTGGACCTAGAAGGTCAACATGGCCTTTCATCGCTTTTTTGAGTAACATACCCACGATAAGCATACGGTTGATTTCATTGGTTCCTTCGTAAATTCTAGCGATACGAGCATCTCTATAGGCAGATTCCATCGGTGCATCGGCACTGAATCCCATTCCTCCGTAGAGTTGAACTCCTTCGTCGGCAGTTTGTTGGGCGTCTTCAGAGAGTGCAATCTTTAAGATGGATGCTTCAATAGCGTATTCTTCAACTCCTTTGAGTTCTGCTTCTTGGTGAGAATTACCAGCAGCTTCTCGCATTGCAATGCGATCTTCGATGTTTTTTGAAGCTCTGTAAACGGCTGATTCACCAACATAAGTATTGGTGGCCATTTGAGCAATTTTGGCTTTAATGGCTCCAAAGTCTCCAATTGGAGTTTTAAATTGTAAGCGCTCTTTAGCATAGGATGTCGAGAGATTGGTGATTCTTCGCTGTGCTTCGATACAAGCACCAGCGAGTTTGATACGACCGACATTAAGGGCATTCATGGCTATTTTAAAACCATTACCTCTTTCAGAGAGCATATTTTCTACGGGTACTTTGGTGTTGTCAAAGAACACTTGACGAGTAGAAGAGGAGTGAATTCCCATTTTGTGTTCTTCTTCTCCCATACTGATACCGTTATTGGAATCGTTTTCTACAATAAAACCAGTGATGTATTTGTCGTCTTCAATTCGAGCAAAGACGATAAAGAGATTACAGAATCCCGCATTGGAGATCCACATTTTTTGACCTGTGATTAAATAGTGTTTACCATCTTCACTGAGAACTGCCTTAGTCTTACCAGAGTTGGCATCAGATCCAGCTGTAGGTTCAGTTAAACAATAAGCACCAAACCACTCACCACTGGCGAGTTTGGGAACGTATTTTTGTTTTTGTTCTTCAGTTCCATAGAGGGTGATTGGTAGGGTTCCAATCCCGGTATGAGCTCCAAAAGCAGTACTAAAGGATCCGGTTACCCCTGAGATATAATCACAGACAAGCATGGTCGATACAAATCCCATTCCCATACCGCCATAAGCTTCTGGTACAGCAATAGAGAGCAGCCCTAATTCGCCAGCTTTTTTCATACACTCAAAGGTGAATTTATAATCTTTTTTCTCGAAGCGTTCCCAATTAGCCCATAGTTCTCTATCGACAAATTCCTTGGTACTATCGCGCATCATTTTTTGTTCTTCAGAGAGATCCTCTAAAGTAAATACATCTTCACAGGGGGTTTCTTTGACAATAAAATGTCCCCCTCTTAACAAATCGTTTTTTTCTTGAGTTTCCATATGCTCAGTGTTTATTGTAAAAATTCAAAAATACCAGCAGCACCTTGTCCTGTTCCTACACACATAGTAACAATACCGTGTTTGCCATTTAAGTTTCTAGATCTCATTTCAGAAATGAGTTGGGTAGTGAGTTTTGCTCCAGTGCATCCAAGGGGATGTCCAAGTGCAATAGCCCCTCCGTTCACATTGACGATCTCAGGCTTGAGTCCGAGGGTCTTGATCACAGCGAGGGATTGTGAAGCAAATGCTTCATTGAGTTCTATAAGTTCTATTTGATCTTGTTTTAAGCCAGCTAACTTCAATGCTTTTGGAACTGCCTCAACAGGTCCAATCCCCATTATTTTTGGTGGAACTCCTGCTGGAGCATAAGAAACAAGGCGAGCGATCGGCTCGAGATTCAATTCCTTGACTAGTTCTTCGCTCATTACCATGACAAAGGCAGCTCCATCACTCATTTGTGAAGAGTTACCTGCAGTGACTCCACCTCTGGCATCAAATACGGGTCTTAGTTTGGAAAGTGCCTCGACAGAAGTGTCTTTTCGCGGTCCTTCATCACGATCTACTGTGTAGGTTTTAGAAGCTTTTTTTCCATTGGAATCGACATATATATGTTCGACATCAATAGGGACAATCTGATCCTTGAATTTTCCAGCTTCTTGAGCGGCTATTGCTTTTTGATGGGACTGATAAGAAAATTGATCTTGTTCTTCTCGGCTTACCTCAAATTGACTAGCAACAGCCTCAGCGGTGAGTCCCATTCCCCAATAGTAATCTTCTAATCCTTTTTTTGCAAGTTCATAGCTAGGGGTAGGTTTATAACCTCCCATAGGAATATAACTCATACTCTCAGCTCCTCCAGCGATAATACAATCTGCCATTCCCGATTGTATTTTAGCAGTCGCAATGGCAATGGTTTCAAGTCCAGATGCACAGTAACGATTCACGGTCATTCCAGGAACATCGACGATGTCGAGTCCCATTAAAGAAATGAATCTTCCCACATTGAGTCCTTGTTCCGCTTCAGGCATAGCGTTTCCGACGATGACATCATCGATTCTCTTTTTATCCAGACCAGGTAATTGTTCTATTAGATATTGAATGGTTTCAGCCGCCAGCTCATCTGGTCTTTTAAAGCGGAATACTCCTCTTGGAGCTTTTCCAACAGCGGTTCTATAGGCTTTGACGATATATGCAGTTTTCATTTGTTTAGTTTCTTAAGGGTTTACCAGTTTTTAACATATGCTGAATGCGCTCTAGTGTTTTTCGTTCACTACAGAGCGAAAGGAAGGCTTCTCGTTCTAAGTCCAATAAGTATCGTTCTGATACTAGTGTCGCCTCTGAGAGATCTCCTCCAGCCATGACATAAGCTAGTTTGTTTGCAATTTTTTTGTCGTGCTCTGAGATATAATTACCTGCGAGCATGGAATCAGTTCCTACCATAAACATTCCCAAGGCTTGTTTACCGAGTACTTTGATATCGGTTCTTTCGATGGGTTTGGTATAGCCTGCATCAGCCATAAGAACAGCATGTGCCTTGGCTGTTGCCAGTTGTCGGTCTTTGTTGACTACGACCACATCTTTTCCCTTTTGCATAGAGAAGTTGTCATAGGCTTCATAAGCAGAGGTAGATACCTTTGCCATAGCAATAGTCAAAAAGTGTTCTCTAAGGCTGTTGAGTTCCACATCGTTCTTCTGATAGGTGTCTGAAGCTCTAAGGGTCATCTCTTTAGATCCTGCACCACCGGGGATGACTCCAACTCCAAATTCAACGAGTCCCATATAGGTTTCTGCAGCAGCGACAATCTTATCGGCGTGTAGACTGAGCTCACATCCACCTCCAAAAGTCATTCCATGTGGAGCGGATATAGTTGGGATCGAACTGTAACGCATTCGCATTACCGTATTTTGGAACATTTTAATAGCGTTGTCGAGCTCTTCGTATTCTTGCTCAACGGCCATCATAAAGATCATGGCTAGATTGGCTCCCACAGAAAAGTTAGGGCCTTGGTTTCCTACGATGAGTCCTCTAAAGTCTTTTTCAGCAATATCTAGTGCTTTATTGAGTCCTTGTATGACATCACCGCCAAGAGTATTCATCTTGGATCTAAACTCTACATTTAAAATTCCATCTCCTAAATCTTCTACGACCACTCCAGAATTTTTATAAACAGCGGATTGCTCTCGAATATTGTCTAGTATAATAAAGGACTCCTGTCCTGGAATCTTCGTCTGTTCTTTTGAAGTTGTATCGTAATAGTAATTAGCTCCTTCTTTAACAGTGAAAAAGGTCTGATTGTTTTCAGCGAGTTCTTTTACCCAATCAGCCACTTCTAACCCCTGTGCATTAGCCAATCCAATACCTTCTTTGATTCCGATTGCTTGCCATATTTGAAAAGGTCCGTGTTGCCAACCAAACCCAGCCTTCATCGCGTCGTCGATCTGATAAGAGTGATCGGCGATTTCAGGGATTCTATGAGACACATAGGCAAAGAGTGAACCAAATGATTTTCTGTAAAAATCACCCGCCTTATCTTTCCCTTTAATAAGGACTGGAAACCGATCAACTACTTCATCAATCGTCTTGGTGAGTTCTAGGGTAGCAAATTTTGCACGTTGATTCGCTCGGTATTCCAGGGTATTTAAATCTAAAGTCTGAATTTCTGAACGACCCTTTTCATTTTTGACCTTCTTGTAAAATCCTTTTCCAGTCTTAGAACCAAGCATATTCTCTTTTTGCATATGCTCGATAAAATCAGGAATCTTAAAGAGATCGATTCGTTCATCTTCCTTACAATTTTCTTCAATTCCATTTGCGACATGTACCAGGGTATCTAAACCGACTACATCAACGGTTCTAAAAGTCGCTGATTTTGGTCTCCCAATCACTGGACCAGTGAGTTTATCGACTTCCTCAACGGTCATATCTAATTCCTTCACCAAGTGAAATAGCGATTGTATTCCAAAAATTCCAATGCGATTTCCGATAAAAGCAGGGGTGTCTTTTGCAATGACACTGGTCTTTCCGAGGAATTTTTCGCCGTATGAATTTAAAAATTCAACAACTTTCGGATCGGTTTTAGGTCCTGGAATGATTTCAAATAATTTAAGGTACCTCGCAGGATTAAAGAAGTGTGTTCCACAGAAGTGTTTTTGAAAATCATCACTCCTTCCTTTACTCATAAATCGAATAGGGATACCCGAAGTGTTGGAAGTTATTAGCGTACCTTCTTTTCGGTATTTTTCAATTTGTTCAAACACCTTTTGTTTAATATCCAATCGCTCCACAACAACTTCAATAATCCAATCTACATCTGCAATTTTTGCCATATCCTCTTCAGTGTTTCCCGAGATGACTCTCGACGCAAAAGAAGCGTGATAAAATGGAGCAGGCTTGTGTTTAAGAGCTTTCATCAGTGCAGTTTCAGCCAGGTAACTTTTCTTGTTTTTGCACTTTGAAGCTAATTTAGGATCCATCTTGTCTTCGGGGATCACTATGTCTAACAGCAGGACTTCAACTCCAATATTTGCAAAATGTGCAGCGATCCCTGAACCCATGATGCCGGAACCAATGACAGCTACTTTTTTAATGTGTTTTTTCATTTTAATCTATTTGTTCGTTTGCGTAATTTTTAATCACTTCTACTACTTCAAAGAAATTTTGAAGTTGGGCCTTGCTGAGGTTTTTTTCGATAACCTCATTAAAATGAAAGACCTCTTTCTTGGATTCATCTCTCTTTTTAAGTCCCTCTTTAGTCAATTTTATAATAACAGACCTTCCGTCTGTGGGATGTGCAACCTTTTTTATAACTCCCTTTTCCTCCATATACTTTAATGTTCTAGAGAGGGAAGTTGCTTCTATTCCCATCAGTGGACCTAAAGCAGTCGAAGGTGTTCCATCTTTGGGGTCAATACTCAATAACACAAATGCCTGTGTCATTGTAGCACCGTAGGCTTTAGCCCGTTCATTATACATTTTTTGTACAGTCTGCCAGGCAGTTCTAAGTGCGTAATCAATGGTAGTTTTACTCATAACTAAAAGATTCAGTTTAAATATATAAAAAAATACTATGCATGCATAATAAATTTATGTTAATTTTTTGTATTTTAATCTTCACAAACTAAAGACTATGCAACAACCGACAAGACTTTTCGACTTTGCTTATTGGGAGCGAGATAAATACAATCTAGAGAAAGCGTTCGTATCTAAATATCAGGGGAATTGGGAGACTACTTCTTCAGAGGATTATATCAATAAAGGGAATACCATCAGTAGGGCTCTTTTGAGAATGGGGGTACAGGCCAATGATAAAATTGCTGTTATTTCATTGACTAATAGAACTGAATGGCATGTTATGGATTTAGGAGTGCTTCAAATTGGGGCTCAAAATGTTCCAATCTACCCAACCATATCAATTGAAGATTATGAGTATGTATTAAATCACTCGGAATCAAAATACTGTTTTGTCTCATGTGAATTTGTCTATGAGAAAATCAAAGCGATTAAGGACAATACCTCTTTAATTGAAATCTACTCTTTTAACGAGATTCCTGGATGTAAACATTGGACTGAATTATTAGAGTTAGGAGCCGACCCATCGAATCAAAGTGAAGTAGATACCCTTAAAGATGCAGTTAAAGAAGAAGATCTAGCCACGATCATCTATACCTCTGGAACGACTGGCAAGCCTAAAGGAGTGATGTTGTCTCATCGAAATGTCGTTAAGAATGTTATTTATTCTTGTGACCGTCTTCCTTTAGATGGTGGATCAAGTCGTGCCCTGAGCTTTTTACCTATATGTCATATTTTCGAAAGAGTAATCACCTATATCTATCAGTATATGGGAGTAGAGATTGTTTTCGCAGAATCCCTTGAGACCATCAGTGATAATTTAAAAGAATTTAAGCCTGAAGTAATGACGGCGGTACCTCGATTGTTAGAAAAGGTCTATGACGGTATCATAGCCAAGGGGGCAGCGCTGTCTGGTATTAAAAAAATGTTGTTTTTCTGGGCGGTAAATCTAGGGTTGAAATACGAACCTTACGGTCAAAACGGCTGGTGGTACGAGCGTAAGTTAAAACTGGCTCGTAAGCTTATTTTTAGCAAGTGGAAAGAAGGAATGGGTGGAAATCTCAAGTTGATCGCTTCTGGTTCTGCTGCACTTCAACCCCGATTGGCACGTGTATTTAACGCTGCTGGTTTAGGTGTAATGGAAGGATATGGACTAACAGAAACTTCTCCTGTAGTATCGGTTAACGATATGAGAGATGGGAAGTTAAGAATTGGAACAGTAGGAAAACTCATTGCCGATACTGAAGTTAAAATTGCTGAAGACGGTGAAATTCTAGTAAAAGGACCTCAGGTAATGATGGGTTATTACAAAGATCCTGAAAAAACAGCCGAGGTGATCAAAAACGGTTATTTCCACACCGGAGATATCGGTGAAATCGATTCGGACGGGTTCTTAAAAATTACTGATCGTAAAAAAGAGATGTTTAAAACCTCAGGAGGGAAATACGTAGCTCCTCAACTATTGGAAAACAGATTTAAGCAATCCAGATTCATCGAACAAATCATGGTCGTTGGAGAAGGAGAGAAGATGCCTGCAGCTATTATTCAACCAGATTTTGTCTTTGTTGGAAATTGGGCTAAGAAGAAGGGGATTTCATTTGCGAACAATGAAGAGTTAATCGCTTCTGAAAAAGTAATTAAACGCATTCAGAAGGAAGTTGATGAGGCGAATGATGATTTTGCAAAGTTTGAAAAGGTGAAACAATTTAGATTGAGTCCTGTCCAATGGACTCCAGATTCTGGACACCTAACTCCTACGATGAAACTCAAACGTAAAATCGTTAAAGAAATTCACAGAGATCTATACGAATCAATTTATAGACCTTAATATTAGATAAAAAAAGAGCCCTTCATTGAAGGGCTTTCTTTTTAAATGTGTTTCTCAATCCATTGACGAGCATTGACAAAAGCTTCGATCCAAGGACTTACTTTGTCTGTTCGATCCTTTGGATAATCTGCCCAGTTCCATTGGAAAATGGAACGCTCTATATGAGGCATGGTCACTAAGTGTCTTCCACTTGCATCAGTGAGCATTGCTGTGTTATAATCACTTCCATTAGGATTTGACGGATAAGCGTCATAGGCGTATTGAGCAACGATATTGTAGTGTTCTCTCGAGAGTGGAAGGTTGAATTTTCCTTCTCCGTGAGAAATCCATACCCCCAGTGTAGTACCCGCTAGTGAAGATAACATCACTGAATTGTTTTGTCCAATAGTCACCGAAGTAAAACTACTCTCGTGTTTTTGTGAATCGTTGTGAAGCATTTTACCGTGAACTTCTAGTTCTGGATGAATGAGTTCTAATTCCATAAAGAGTTGACATCCATTACATATTCCTACAGATAGGGTATCTGGTCGATCAAAAAAGTTCTTGAGGGCCTTGTTAGCCTTCTCATTGTATTTAAATGCTCCAGCCCAACCTTTAGCGGATCCTAGTACATCCGAGTTGGAGAATCCACCTACAGCTCCGATAAACTGAATGTCTTCTAAGGTTTCTCTTCCCGAGATTAAATCGGTCATATGAACATCCTTAACATCAAATCCAGCTAAGTACATCGCATTGGCCATTTCTCGTTCTGAATTGGATCCTTTTTCTCTTAAAATTGCAGCCTTGGGTCTTGCTCCTTTTGGTAAAGCCGGTAATGCTCCATTAAATCCTGTAGGGAAGTTATAGCTAAGAGGCTGTTTTTTGTAATTGTTAAATCGATCGAGAGCTCTGTTATTTGCAGTCTGCTTACGGTCTAATAAATAAGAGGTCTTGTACCAAATATCTCGTAACTGAGCTACTGGAAGAATAAACTCCGTCTTATTATGAGTGATACCTATAGCTCCTTTGTTGAGTGCACGACCTATTTTGACTGCTTGAATTGCTGCATTTTCAATTGCTTCTTCAGCTTTTTGATCTTTTGCTTGAATGATAATACCTGCATTTTCAGCAAATAAGACCTTGATTAAATCCTCTTCATTTAAAGGGCTTAAATCGATGTTAGCTCCTAGGTCATTATCTGCAAAACACAGTTCTAAAAGAGCAGTGATAAGCCCTCCCGAGCTGATATCGTGACCTGCTGCAATATGTCCATCACTGATAAGTTCTTGAACCTTATTAAAAGCTTTCTTTACAAATGAAGCGTCCTTAACATCGGGTACATCACTACCTACAGTATTTAAAACCTGTGCAAAAGAAGATCCTCCTAATTTAAATTCATCTTGTGAAAAGTTGATATAGTAGATCGATGCCGCATCTTTTTGAAGCATAGGCTCTACCACCTTTGTAAAGTCCTTACAGTGAGCTGCTGCAGAGATGATTACCGTCCCAGGAGCAATGACATCTCCATCGGGATAGCGCTGTTTCATCGACAGTGAATCTTTTCCAGTGGGGACATTGATTCCTAATTCAATAGCGTAATTTGATACCGCCTCAACAGCATCGTATAAACGAGCGTCTTCTCCGGGATTATTACAAGGCCACATCCAGTTTGCAGATAGCGAAATGGATTCTAATTGATCTTGTAGTGGAGCCCAAATAATATTGGTAAGCGATTCAGTAATACTAGATCTACTTCCAGCCGCTGGATTGACAAGTGCAGATACTGGACTGTGTCCAATAGCAGTTGCAACACCTTCTACTCCTTTATAATCCAAGGCCATCACCCCACAGTTGTTGAGTGGTAATTGAAGCGGTCCAACACATTGTTGGATTGCTACTTTACCACCTACACAACGGTCTACCTTATTGGTAAGCCAGTCCTTACATCCAACAGATTCTAACTGAAGGACATTTTCTAAATAGGTAGAAAGTTCATTGAGATTGTATGTAGCATCTTTGTAGGTACGATCTACTTTTTTGTCTTCCATGATGGTCTTTGGAGCAGATCCAAACATATCAGAAAGTGCTAAATCCATTGGTTTTTCACCTGTGGTCTCCGATTCAAAACTAAATCGATAATCTTTAGTCACTTCTCCAACTTCATACATTGGAGCGCGCTCTCTATCCGATACTCTTTTTAAGAATTCAGTGTCTTGTTCTCCAATAACCAATCCCATACGTTCTTGGGATTCATTACCGATAATCTCTTTAGCAGATAGAGTAGGATCTCCTACAGGAAGTTTGTCTAAATTGATTTTACCACCGGTTTCTTCAACTAGTTCTGAAAGACAGTTGAGGTGTCCACCTGCACCGTGATCGTGAATCGAAACAATTGGATTGTGCTCAGATTCAATCATTCCACGGATAGCATTGGCAGCTCTTTTTTGCATTTCAGGATTGGAACGTTGAATAGCATTGAGTTCAATTACTTCTCCAAAGGCACCTGTATCAGCACTTGATACTGCTGCTCCACCCATTCCAATACGGTAATTATCACCACCTAGAATAACAATTTTATCACCTTTTTCAGGACGGTCTTTTAAAGCTTGAGATGCTTTTCCATAACCGATTCCACCAGCTTGCATGATTACTTTGTCATAACCAACTCTTCTTCCGTCTTCTTCGTGTTCAAAAGTGAGCACAGATCCATTGATTAGTGGTTGCCCAAATTTATTTCCAAAATCAGAAGCTCCATTGGAAGCCTTGATCAAGATGTCAATTGGGTTTTGATAGAGCCATTTACGAGCAGGCATTCCATTGGTTTCCCAAGATCTTCCCTCTAGAATTCTAGAGTAAGGAGTCATATAAACCGCTGTTCCAGCAAGGGGAAGTGCTCCTTTACCTCCAGCGAGACGATCTCTAATTTCACCACCTGATCCAGTAGCAGCACCATTGAAAGGCTCTACTGTAGTTGGAAAATTGTGAGTCTCAGCCTTGAGAGATAAAACCGTTTCCATTTCAGATTCCTGATAGTAATCTGGTTGATCAGCAGTCTTAGGAGCAAATTGAATTGCTTTAGGACCTTTGATAAAGGCTACATTGTCTTTATATGCAGAAACGACAGAGTTTGGATGCGTTTCTGTAGTCTTTCTGATGAGTTTAAATAGGGAATGAGGTTTTTCTTGACCATCAATTACAAAATTCCCATTAAATATTTTATGTCTACAGTGTTCTGAGTTTACTTGCGAAAACCCAAACACTTCAGCATCGGTCAACTTTCGACCGATACGTTCTGATACCTCTTTTAAATAGCTCACTTCATCATCACTCAGGGCAAGGCCTTCTTGTGAATTATAGGCAGCTATATCATCTATTTCTAAAACAGCTTCTGGCTTTATATCAACCTTGAATAGAGACTGGTCTAAATTTGAAAACTTTTGAGAGAGCATGGGGTCATAATCCTCATGGTTTTCCTCAACTGCGTAGTACTCTTCAATTCTTTGAATCCCTTGGATTCCCATATTTTGAGTAATCTCAGTAGCATTGGTACTCCAAGGACTAATCATCGTCGCTCTTGGTCCAATAAAAAAACCAGAGAGTTGATTCTCTTTTAGAAGAGTTTCATTTCCGAATAACCATGTTAATTTAGAACTATCGTCTGCAGTTAAATCTGTAGCTGTTTCTACTGCAAAAACTTTTTGAGAAGGATTCCCGAAAAAATGGATCATAATCACTGTTTTAAGACCCTGCAAATTTAAGGTAAATTCAGCGATTAATCCC
>DAIRFL010000034.1:0-4051 GCA_036795105.1 Flavobacteriaceae bacterium
ACCTACAACCTCTTGAGAATCTCTATCTGAAAGTTGAGTTATATCAATTTGCTTAAGGAGAAATTCAACTTCGCGATTGCTCATCTTAGAACCCTCAATTCGAGTAGAAGCTCCAACGCTTCTTACTGTAGCAATTGATTTTAATTGCTTTAAGCTTTGTATTTCTTTTCTTTCAATAGAAATCCATGAAGCATCGAACCTATCGATTTGATTAATCAAATCAACTAATCTCCAATCTAGGTCTAAATTAAAAGTAAATACATTTATATTCATCATTCAAATTTATTAAATTAATTTGAAATGATACGATATGATACGATAAATCGCTTAAATGATACGATAAATTATTCTAAGAATTAATTTTGTGGATTGGAACAGAAATTCTTTTGAGCAGTTGCTGCATCCTTATAACCAAAGGCTTTGGATTGCTCTAATAGACCACAAGCTTCATCTCTTCTATTGAGATTCACCAATGAAATCGCCCATAAGTATTCGCTTTTTCCTGATTTGGGATTGAGTTCTTCAACGACTTTCTTAAAATAAGGCAACCCTTCTTCATACATACGAGCAGAAAAATAAGAAGCCCCAACGTTTTCATAATAAGAGAATTCCAAAGGATCTAATTCACTAGATCGTTTAAACTCCTCTGCAGCCTCCACATACTTCCCTTCCGAGAAAAGCTTATTGGCGTTTTGAGAAATAGCTAGCGCTTGGTCCACTCTAGTCTTTCCGTAAGAAAGGGTTTTGTGGAGAATTCTAAAATCGTTGTGTTCTGGATAGAGCTCCATTCCTCTTTTGGCAATGTGAATGTATTTCTGGTTTCCAAAAGTACTCAAAGAGTTCATGGCGACTAGATAATTCTTCCAAACATCCTGATTGTAATCCGCACTGTCCTTAGCAAACATTCGATTGATTTCAACAGTGTCTTTTACGCGAATTGCCTGAATGAGGTAATTGGTAAAATGTGGTGGTATCGGAAGTTTGTTATAGGCAATTCTAGAATACTTTAGGGCTGAATCCAATTGATTCATCTTTTTGTATTCCTGAGCAATGAGGTTTTCAGAAAATCCTAAATAAGGATTGACCTGAATGCCTTCATGGAACATTTCAATGGCCTTTTTGGTCTTTCCTGCCTTGGCGTAATAACGACCTTTCATCGCTACAATTGGAAGGGTGGTTACCGATATATTTGGGATATTAGGTACCACCTCATCGATTTGATTTAAGGGGTATTTGAGTTCTCCCCTATTGTATTCTCCTAAAAGGACTTGTTGTCCTCTAAGTGATAAGTTTGTTTTATAAGCAATGGTGGTGAGCGGCAAGGCTCCTATAATCAATACAAGTACTACCAGTTTTGCAGGAATCTTTACTTTAGAGGTATCCACCTCTGTTTTTGATGACAAATAAAGTTTTAATACGAGTGCTAATACCAAAATCCACATCACCTGCATAATAGGTCTGGCAAGTGGGAAGTTTAGGTTCGCATCGATTCCGTAGACCGAAAGTGACAAAAACAAAAAGGCTACAAAGAATTTGGTATCCACATCTAAATTAGACTTCCAAATAGAAACCATAAAAAAGAGCACAAATGCAAATAAGCCTAGATAAGACACAAATCCTATAATTCCTAGTTCCGCACCAATTTGTATAATGTCATTGTGCATATGATAGGGAACTACATAACCTCGAATGTCTTCTTTGTCGTAATCGATAGAGATCAATTTCCAGTTTCCGAGTCCTACTCCACTAACAAAAGGATGGGTAATCATATGATTGAGGCCTACCTTGTAAAATCGAAGGCGCTGAGCTGTAGATCCATCTTCTAAATCGACAATTTTCTCAGCTCTTTGAGCAAAGGTTATCGCACTCTTTTGTCCAGAGAGCAATAACTGACTACACATAATACCCAAGATAATTGGCAAATAAAAGGAGGCCAAGGATTTAGCTATAGTGAATTTTGATTCCTTTTTATAACGAATAAACACAATGACTCCATAGAGAATCATCATCAGTGTAATTGCAACATAAGAAGCTCTGGAAGCGATAAATACTAAACTGAGCATCACTAGACCAATAAGTACGCGAAGTATCCATTTTAACCACTCTTTGGCGGAAGTATTGATCAAATACAAGGCGAAGGGAATCTTCATCACCATCGATAGTGCAGCAATATTGATATTTCCTGTAGTTCCAATAAGTGATCTAGAACGTGAAGCAAAGGTGTTGGTTCGAATCATTTCCAATGCTGGTTCTAAAACCATATACATCTCCACCATTAAATAAATACTCATCAATACCGATAAGGCCTTAAATTTCTTAGGCATGGAATTGAGCATCGTAAACACATTGAAAAAGCCAATGAAAACTCCTCCTACTCTAGCTAAATTCACTAAAACTTCTGTAGAATTGATAGCGTAGAAATACGAAATAGCTGACCACAGCACAAAAAGTGTGTATACTCCAAAAAACTTCGTGTTTAGAAGTAGTTTAACAGAGATCCTAAATGCTGTTCTATTTATATAGAGATACAAGAGCGTTATTAAGTTCAACCCGTTTAGATACAACCATTGTGGTGCTATTTGATCTACCGCGGTCAGATTGGGAATAAAACCAATTCCCAAATACAATACAATAAGAATACTGCTGTAAAATTGCTGGGTTACGGTGTTTTGATTCTTGCTCATGCTTTAAAAGTTACAAGTGAAAATAGTCATTTTTAAACAGATACTAAAATTGAGTATTAAAGTGTACTAATCATATCGATATCTTCCTCTTGAACGAGTGCTTTTGTAGCTCGTTTTTTAATACGAACATTACCGATATAAAGAATTAAAGTTGCCGCTACCACACATAGAGCCATGATTGTAACAAGAGGTAAAGCGGTACCATCTTCAAATACACCGACCAAAGCAGACAACACTGCTCCACACATCAATTGAAAGAATCCCATCAATGCAGATGCTGAACCAGCATTCTTTGTAAAAGGTGCCATTGAAATTGCTGATGCATTTGGAAAATTAAATCCTTGACAAGCCAAAAACAAAAAGATCAGACCGACAAATAAATAGAGGTTATGATAACCTAAGATGGTTAAAACCAGTAAGACAATTCCGATTAGGGATTGTATTACAAGAGTCACTTTGATAACCTGTTCTGAAGTGTATTTTCTGAGAAATAAATTATTAAACTGACTCGCACTAATCAGTCCTGCAGCGATTAGTGCAAAAATCCAACCAAATACTTTTTCATTGAGACCGTAGACCACCATAAACACATAGGGTGCTCCACTGACATAGGCATAGAGCGCAGAATAGGCAATAGCTGAAGTAGCAGTATAGACCACAAATTGTTGGTTGGTAAGCACTATTTTAAACTTTCCTAAGATGGCTTTTGGCTTAAGACTATAGGAAGGATCTGGCTCTTTACTCTCTGGTAATACAAGATAAACTGACAATAGAATAATCAGTATTAATACCAATAAGAATATAAAGACCGATTGCCATCCAAAATAAAAGGTGAGATAACCTCCAACGGTTGGAGCAATAATAGGTGAAAGTGCAATGACTAACATCAGATTTGAAAACACCTTTGGAATATCGCTTAGTTCAAAAAGATCTCGAACCATCGCTCTAGAAGTCACCATTCCTACACAACCTCCCAAGGCTTGAAAAAAGCGATAGGCAATGAGTTGATCTACATTAAGGGCGTATAAACAGGCAACAGAACTTATAGCGTAAAGAACTAATCCAATATACATTGGTTTTTTACGTCCATAGCGTTCGATCAATGGACCGTAGAGTAACTGACCAAAAGAAATCCCCACAAAAAAAGAAGAAAGTGAAAGCATTACCGATGCGACATCGGTATTTAATCGCTCTGCAATCTCTGGAAAGGCAGGTAGGTATAAATCAATTGAAAAGGGGCCAATTGCTGAAAGTAATCCCAAGACAAAGATGACCTTGAAATTTCCTTTAATACTCAGTTTTTTCATGTGACAAAACTAAGTGGAATAGTTTAAAGAACCACTAAACTTTAAAAGAATCTAGGCTTA
>DAIRFL010000034.1:4061-9176 GCA_036795105.1 Flavobacteriaceae bacterium
TAAATATAGTTTTCACCACCTTAGGTAAGAGTTCGTAACGAATAAATATTTCTGAAGAACTCCCGGTAAAGTTTCCGATATATCCCAATTCTTTATCATAAGAATAGCCTACTAGTATATTTTTCTGAACTCGTAATGCCATCAGGGCACTCATAGCACCTGAAAAACGATAAGACACTCCTGCTTCGATTCGATCTTGAATTCTAAGGTTTGCTGAAATATCTGCTTGAATTGGAACTCCTTTTACCATTCTCATTAAGAAGGATGGTTTAAAGAGGATACTTTCATTGAGTTCAAGAACCTTTCCTGCCATAAGGTAATAATGGGCTCTATCTGCTGCTAAATAACTTGTCGCACTGCTTTGATCAAAGTGCTTGGTCGATAAAATTCCACTAGTCGACAAACCTATATAACCTCTGTCATCGTAGTAAAACACTCCTAAACCTAAATTTGGAGAAAGCTTTTTATCGATATTAATATCAAACCAAGGATCTTGAGGGTTGTATATATTTAGACTGCTAAAATCGATATCAAGTAAATCAATCATCGGTTTTAATCCCAATGAAATAAAACTATCTCCACTCAGTTGAAGTTTATATGCAAAATCAATCCCTGCAGATAGTTGACTCATTGGACCAGAACTCTCCTGCATAATACTGATTCCAGTTGAGAGTTTTTTAGCCCCTTGTTTTTGGTAATTAAAATAACTCGAACGAGGTGCTCCTTCAAAAGAATTCCATTGAGAGCGGTACTGAAAGTATAAAATATTTTCATCTCTAGTCCCTGTATAAGCAGTGTTAAGTGCTGAAGGGTTGTACATATATTGTGAAAACATTCCCTCCTGTTGTGCAAATGCATAATCAGCAGAAAACAGTACAAGTAAAATTAATAATCGTTTAGCCATAGCTTATCTATTTATATATAAGAATCCTTTAAAGACTTGCTTTTTAGAATTCTCATTAATTTTTAAAACATAGTAATAAGTACCAACTGGAACTGTAATTCCGCTATCGGAATGTCCAGTGAAATACCTATTGTATTGTCCATAACCTTTTACTTGGTAAAGTATTTTACCCCAACGGTTAAAGATAGTCAATTCATTGTCTGGGTATCGTTCAATATTTCGAATAGTGAACACATCATTTAATCCATCACCATTTGGTGAAAGCGCATTGTACACTTCGATATCTGAAGCTACTGTTGGGCTTTCTCTATAAACATTGCTATCTAAATAATCAACAATACCATCATTGTCAGCGTCATATCCATCTTCACTATATCCATCTCCATTTGGATCAGCATTCTCAAAATTAGTATTTAATCCATCACCGTCATCATCAACATCTAAGAAATTTGGTAGACCATCCCCATCAGTATCTCCATTTTGACCCTCTTCAGCATTTAAAATACCATCTCCATCACAGTCTAATACATCCCATTGAGTACTCGTAGAGGAAACCGTTTGATGCTCAACTATTAATGAACATCCATCTGATGGATCTGTGAGATCTTGAACCTCAGTATAGTCAACAACTCCGTCAGCATCAGTATCCACATTGTAATAATCCGTACCGATTTCTAATTCGTAAGATGTTAGTAAGCCATCTCCATCATCGTCTGTATCTAAGAAATTTGGAGCTCCATCACTGTCTAAATCTTCAGCATCAACAGGGTTTCCATCAGTATTTTGATCAGAGAGTTCATTTATAGTAGGTACTCCATCTCCGTCATCATCTGGATCCAAATAATCAGGTAGTGAATCTCCATCGGTGTTTCTAGCATCAGAAGGATTACCATCTCCATTGGAGTCTGCTAATTCATAGATCGTCAACAATCCATCATTATCATCATCTACATCTAAGTAGTTCACAATTCCATCACCATCGGTATCCCATACCACAAGGGTGATTGATCGAGAAGCTGAATCAACTCCGACTTCATTGATATTTAACAATCCATCTGAGTCACAATCTGCTGACTCCCAAGCAAGAGTACCAGCTTCTTCCGTTTGATGGTTCACCTCTAATGAACAAGCATCTAATGGATTGGTTTGATCATCAACCTCAATAGTGTCAAGAACTCCATCATTATCAGTATCAACAAGGAGTGGATTAGTTCCAATCGAAATCTCATATTCATCAGTGAGTCCATCGTTATCATCATCAGGATCCACACAATTTGGTAGAAGATCACCATCGATATCTAAGGATAAATCAGTCTCATCTAAAGGATCTGATCCACAGGCGATTTCGTGAACATCTAATTGACCGTCATTATCATCATCGGTATCAGCATTATTTCCAGTTCCATCTCCATCCGTATCAGTCCATTCTGAGGAATCGTATGGGAATTCATCTTCTGTATCTTTTACACCATCGTTATCGTCGTCATCATCACAGCTATCTCCTATTCCATCATTGTCGTAATCTTTTTGATCGGTATTAGGAGTAGTGATACAATTGTCAATATCGTCGGTGATTCCATCGCCGTCAGTGTCTTTTTGATAATCTGCACATCCATTTTCATCGACAACTGCTCCAGGGTTTGTATTAGGACATAAGTCATCTGCATCAAATACTCCATCGCCATCTGCATCACCAACACCAACTCTGAGCTCCGTACTAATCGATGCAGAATTAAATTTGTTTGGTATTGCCAACTGAACTGCTGTAATAGTTGTTGTTCCAGCATTTAAGAGGCTAATGGTTGTACCGCTTATGGTTGCAACAGAAAGGTTACTCGAGCTGTATACTATTGTTCCACTCACCGTAGAAGTTGGTGCAGTAATCTCAAAATCAGGATCATTGTCTAATTTTGGTCCCATATTAAAATCACTCAAGACAACATCTCCTGGCTCTACAACAATAGATTTTTGTACAGGAACTGCTGGGTTGTAGTAGTCATTTCCACTTTGACTTACCTGGATGACAATAACACCAGCTTGAAGTATTGTTAAAGTGTTTCCAGAAATACTCGCTATACCAGAAGCTTTACCACTTGTTCCTGGACCATCCACAATGCTAAATAGTGGAGATAATCCTGAATCTGCAGTTGCTTTGAGTTTTAAGCTTAAATTTTCACGATACTTCAAAGGAGTATCAACACTAAAATCGATACTCTGAGCAACTTTAACCACATCCATCGATTGGCTAATTGAAGCTCCTAAATAGCGATTGGTTTCAGCTACACTATAAGTGATCGTCACCATACCTGTTTGACCGATTTGAACCAAACTGTAATTACCAACAGTACCCGATAAGGTAGCAGCAGAACCAGCAGCTAAACTAATCGTAACATCTTCACCAGAAGATGAAGTGGCTCCTAAAGCAACATCTGTAAAGTCTTTTAATGGCTTCGTATTTGGAATTGGGTCAACACTGAGTGTTTGAATCGCCTTATTGATAGTAAGAGTCATCGTAACAGTAGCTGCATTGTAATTAGCAGTTTCTTTTTGAACAGCTGTGATGACTACTGATCCAGCATAGTCAATTGAAACTGAATTTGAATGAATGCTCACTAAAGTAGAAGATTCAGTAAAACTCCAAGTTCCATCTGAATTCGAGCTAGGTGGAACTAAATCAAAATCAGCATCTCCATAGGTCTTAGTTACATCTGCAAAAGTACCAATAATTGGATTAGCCTTAGCCACAGTAAGCGTAGCAGTAGTTGAACTAGAAGCATAACCTCCTGAAGCTACTTGAGAAGCTGTAATTACAGCACTACCTGCTCCAACAATCGTCACGGTAGTTCCACTAATAGTTGCAATTGAAGTATTCGATGAACTATAGCTAATGGTACCTGATGAAGATGAAGTAGCACTTAGATCAAAATCAGGGTCGTTGTATACTTTGGCAATATCGTTCAAGCTCAAAGATGAATCATCTTGAGCAACGCTAAGGGTTGCAGTTGTACTTGCCGCCTTATAATTAGAGTCAGAAGTTTGAGATGCTGTGATGATAGAAGTTCCAGGTCCTACAATATGAACTGTAGTTCCACTGATGGTCGCAACACTAGCATCACTAGAGGCATAACTAATGGCTCCAGTACTACTAGAAGTGGCGCTGACACTAAAGTCTGGGTCATTAAATGTTTTGCTTATATCATCGAAACGTATTAATGGTTCGTCTTTTTCAACAGTGAGTGTTGCAGTAACAGATCCTGAATTGTAATTCGAATCAGATACTTGAGTTGCAGTTAATTCAGCGGTTCCTGCCCCAACAATTGTAAGAGTGGTTCCGCTAATGGTGGCCACAGATACATCTGAAGAACTAAACACAAAGGATCCCGTACTCGATGAGCTAGCGCTTAATTCATAATCTGGATCATTATGGGTTTTAATAATATCGTTAAAACTTATAGTCGGATCATCCTTAATTACATTGATCGTAGCTGTTGTACTCGCTGAATTGTAATTAGAATCAGATAGTTGACTTATAGTAATAACTGCAGAACCAGCTCCATTAATACTAGCTGAATTACCACTTATTGATACCACAGCAGTATCAGAAGAGGAATACGTATAGGCTCCAGTGCTACTTGAAGTGGCACTTAGACTAAAGTCTGGATCGTTATAAGTCTTCGTAATATCATTGAAATTAATAAGTGGATCATCTTTTAATACTGTAAGTGTCGTTGTAACAGATGCAGCATTGTAATTAGTTCCAACACCTTGTGAAGCAGTGATTACAGTAGAACCTGATCCTACAATCGTAACTACTGATCCACTCACGGTAGCGACAGAAGCATCACTAATCGTATAGTTTACCACATAAGGACTAGTAGAACTTGCGTACAAACTAAAGTCTGAATCGTTATAGGTCTTTGTAATCGAATTGATGTTGATGACTGGATCGTCTTTTAAGACCGTGATACTCATTGTAGTTGTACCAGCATTGTAATTTGCGTCAGCTGCAATTGATACTGTTACGCTCACGGCCCCAGCTCCCTGAATACTCACTGTACGCCCACTGATTGTCACAATCGAATGATTGTTTGAAGCATATGATATTGCACCAGTACTATTACTCAAAGCACTTAGACTAAAGTCTGCATCGTTATAGGTTTTGGTGATATCTGAAATGGTAATCGTTGGATCATCCTTAATCACAGTTAAAA